>CAZPJH010000013.1:2475-28148 GCA_964586875.1 uncultured Oscillospiraceae bacterium | reverse complement strand
ACCTCCGGGTTATGAGCCCGACGAGCTGCCAACTGCTCTACTCCGCGATATTGGGTGCAACCTTCATTGCTTAGATAGTATAGCACAGGAAAACCGGATTGTCAACCCCTTTTTCAGGGGTTCTTTTGTCGAAAATCAACAAGTTTTTAAAAAGAGAGGGCATTTCTGCCCTCTCCAATTTCTTACAGTCCCAGTTCGTCCAGATTACAGTTGAATGCCGGCAGGCAGTGGTAGATGAACCACTCCAGTTCCGGCCGATCCATGGCGTGCATGGAAGCCATGGTCTGCATGGCCGCTGACTCAAACTCCTTATTACCTGCCTTCTGCTCCTCCACACATTTGATATAAGCAGACAGCTTGTCGGCAGCCTTGACGATGGGATTCAACTCCTCGTCACTTTCATGGACGTAATCCACATAACTCTCTCTCAGCTCCGGAGGCAACATATCCAGCAGCCGTTCCCCTGCGATATGCTCCACCTGCTTATAAGCATCCCGGATGGTGGGCGAATAATACTTGATGGGGGTGGGCAGGTCACCTGTGACGATCTCCGACACATCATGATACAGTGCCGCCACGGCGCACCGATCCGGGTCAGGACTGGGCAATTTCAAAATATCCCGGCGGATCAGTGCCAGAGCGTGTGCCAACACCGCCACCTGATGGCTATGTTCCTGAATGTTTTCGGAAAAACTGTTTCTCATCAAACCCCAACGGGTGATATATCTCATTCTGCCAAGCAAGGCATAAAATTCGTTTGCCATTTAAAAATCTCTCTCCAATATGTTCTCTATACATTCCATCATATCTTCCGCCCGATGGCAGAAGTATTTTGCCCCGGCTTCCTCCAGAGTCTTCACATCCCGAAAGCCCCAAGTGACACTCAGGCAGGGCACCTGGGCATTTTTTGCCGTCAGTACATCCACCTCGCTGTCGCCCACATAGATGCAGCGATCCGCCTTCAATGCTTCCATGGCTTTAAAAACCATATCCGGGGCAGGTTTTCTGGGACAATCGGTGCTTTCGCCCCGGGCATAAAGGCCGGGGAAATAGATTTTTGCCAACGCCCCCACTGCCCTGTCCGGCTTATTGGATACCACCGCAAGAGGATATTTTTCATCCAGCTTATTCAGCATTTCGGGGACACCCTCATAGGGCTTGGTCAAGATATCGCAGTGGGCGGCATAATAGCTTTGAAATGCCGCCAAAACCTGCGGTACTTTTTCTTGTTCCCCCTCCGGCACAGCCAGGCGGATCAATCTTTCCGCTCCATTGCCTACAAAACGGCGGACTTCCTCTATGGTACGCTCCGGATAGCCGAATTGTGTCAGCACCGCATTGGTGGCGTTACGCAAATCTCCCAGGGTATCCAGCAAAGTGCCGTCCAAATCAAAAATGATCGCCGTCTTCACTTCAGATCCCCCGATTTTTCAGCACCCGGACATCCTCACCCACAAAGGTCAATCGAGTAAAGTTGCCATGAAGCCGTGATGCGATCTGGGGCGAATAGCGACGGGCAGTTTCATCAATGTTCAAATTGGTGGAAATGACCATCGGCTTTCCTGCCAAAATACGGTCATTCATCAGTCCATACAATGCCGCTGTCACAAACTGGCCCGGCAGTTCCGTGCCCAGATCGTCGATGATCAGCAGATCACAGGCGGTGAATTTTTCCGCTTCTCGACGTGTGTCATCGTTACTGTTGAAGCGAGCCTGCTCCAGTTTGGAAAACAGATGGCCGGCGGTTTCATACATCACACTGTATCCGTGGTCTGCCACCATTCGGGCAATGCAGGCAGACAAAAAGGTCTTTCCCAAACCTGTGCCACCTACAAACAGCAAATTACCTGCCTCCATGGTAAAATTGGCAGCATAGTTCTTACAGGCGCGGAAATTCCGCTCCATAATGGTTCTGGGGCTGGCACCATAACGGTTATCTACTTCCGCCGGATAATAATCCAGCCGGAATTGATTGAAACTTTCCTTGTTGCCGGACAGCAGGGTCAGCTCTTTCTTCTGTTCCTGGCTGCAAAGTTCACGCAGGCACTCACACATCTGGCTTCCAATATAGCCATTGCCGCCGCACTTATCGCAAACAGGGCTGTCGTCCAGATATCCTTCTTCAAAATACAATGCTTCCAGCTCTGCCCGCTCCTGTTGAAGTGCGATATTCTTCCGCCGAGCCTCCTGCAACAATTCCTGGGGATCTTCACCCTGTGTAAATGCGGCCTGCGCCGCCATGGCCATGGTAGCACGCAACTGAATATCGATTTCCCGAAGTCGAGGCAGCACTTCATAGGCGTGTGCCAAATGCCGCCGATTTTCAGAAGCACGGTCTTCTCGATCTTGGGCAAGGCGTGCTCTGGCTCTTGCCACAACTTCTGCACTATATGCCATAGATCAGCCCTCCTGTAATACTTTTTTGATAGCTTCCAGCTCCGCATCGCCCAATTGGCCGGATGCCCCCTTGGGGATCGGTTTTCTGTCGCCATTACGAACATCGTCCGCTGTGGTATAACCGGCTTCCTTCCAGCGGATCAGGATCTTATTCATATAGGCCCAGCTCAGGCCGCCGGTATTCAGGCAAGTTCGCTCATAGGCCATGGCCAGCACTTCGTCCGTCATCCCCATAGCCAGCCAGCTCTGGGCATATTTTTCTTCCGCAGCAGTCAAATTTCTTCCATAGATCTGAAGCATCTTTTTCAGTTGCCCCAATCGGCTGAAATACAAATTCTGACTGTGGATAAACGCTGCTGCAGCGCCAATGGTATCAATGCCCTGCTCTGCCCAGGCATAGGCTTCCTTTTCAATAGTTCGCAGAGAGGGATTGCGGCCGCTGCCACGCTGCCGTGCCCGATCAATGCAATAAGTCACCAGCACGCAGATCACATCCTCAGGCAGTCCCAGATATCGGACAAAGCCCAGCAGTATCTTCAATTCTTCCGTGGTCAGAGTGCGACCCAATCGCCGCTGCACTTCCCCATAAAGGCTATGGAAAGAATTATCTGTCCCCATGGCACGCAGCACATCCTGCTCGGTATAGGTGGGTCGTTCCCCAAATACCGGCATTCCGGCCATGGGATTTTCCCACATTCCCAGCTGTCGCAGCGTGGCCAGAGCGCAGGAAAGACGGGAAGCGTTCAGGTGCAGGTCTTCTTCCGCCTGTTCCGGCGCATTTCCGCTTTTTAAGTACAGATATACCAGCAGCGCATCTGCGCTGGCTGCCGAAAGGAATTTTTGGGTATCGGCCTTTTCAAAAAATACAGGCTCTATGTTCATGGCTTTCGCTCCTAATTTGTCAGTATCTTTGATTATATCACAAAATTCTCCCGGGGACAACGGTTTTTCCCGGAAGATTTTTGTAAAAAAACGGCATTGGTTTTTGGCATGCCACATCATCTTGCCCAAAAGTCCGGCAACAGGCCTAAATATATGCGTTTGTTCTTGACTTTTTCTGCCGAAATACTATAATAAAATTATACATAAAACGGAAAGGAATTATTTCCATGACTTATAGACTGAATATTGCAGGCCTGGAGCGTGACCTGCCGATCTGCCCGATCAGTGATGAACTGTCCATCGCCGGCTTCGTAGTCTTTGGCGATCAGGAGTTGACCGTTGCCTGTGCCCGGGAACTGCTGAAAAAGGCACCCGCATATGACTATATCATCACCGCCGAAGCCAAGGGTATTCCTCTGGGGCACGAAATGGCTCGTCAGACCAATGCTCCCAAGTATTTTCTGGCTCGTAAGGCCCCCAAGGCCTACATGACCGGCGTGTTTGAAGCCACCGTCACCTCCATCACCACCATGGGACAGCAGCGGCTGTATCTGGACGTGGCTGATGCCGCCTTGATGAAAGACAAGCGGATCTTGATCGTTGACGATGTGATCTCCACCGGCGAAAGCCTCCACGCACTGGAAGTGCTGGTCAAAAAAGCCGGCGGCATCATTGTGGGTAAAATGGCCGTTCTGGCCGAAGGTGATGCCCAGAATCGAGATGACATCATTTATCTGGAAAAGCTGCCTCTGTTCAACAGTGACGGCACTCCCAAACTGTAATCATAACTACCGGCCGTGCCGGTGGGATCTTCGATTTTTGCATTTTGGGGACAATGCCCCCAACCGTAGGGGCGGATACCATCCGCCCGAAAAGGATCCGGCGATTGCCCCATCCCGGGCGGCAGATTGCCGCCCCTACCAAAAGGGAAACGCCCTACCACCGCATTGCGATGACTGGGGGGTTGTCACTAGGAGAACAACCCCTCCGAGCAAAATCAAGGATTTTGCCCACCTTCCCTTACACAGGGGAGGCTTATCGCTGGGGCGAAACCGGGCATAGCGAAAACTTTTTGGGACTACCGGCACTGCCGTTGGTTTTCTTTTGTACAAAAAAGCGGCTGTTACTTTTGTAACAGCCGTCTTTTATTTACATCTGGATCTCAGGTTCTTCCATCGGTCGCAAGCCATCATAGAACAGGGCATAAGTTGTGAACAGCTGGGGCTTTTTCCAGGCATACAGTGCCAACTGTGCGCCCAGTGTCAGCACATAGAACACCACAGAAAGGGTACTTTCACTGACATTCAGAGGAAGATCCATCTGTTGCAGCAGCAGATCCCCAAAAGCCAGAACACTGACCAGCACCTCCAAGCCGTAATACCACCAGTAACGGATATCCAGCTTCAAAAGTTTCAGGCAGTTGCCCTTGGTCATCCGGAAACTCATCATAATGGCATACAGTGCACCGCAGCCGGGTTCGTCCATCAAAATGTACTGAGCCAGCCGCATCCGATAGGCCACCGGGATCAGCAGCAAGGCAATGGGAACCAACAGGAACGGCAGCATTCCCAGCAGGATCTGCATCATTACATCGCTATCCAGATTTTCCATCAGCGCCGCCAAGGCATCGGCATCCGCTGTGCCTCCAGCCAACAGTTGCTCCAGCAGCGACTCCAGCTGTGCAGATGCCGGGGTCATACTGTAAATGACGGAGCCGATCTGTACTGCCGCCATCGCCACTGCAAAATAAATCAGTCCTTGCAGCAACAGCAATCTCAGAGCCGGCCCCCAGCGGTGCAAGCCTGTCAAAAGGGTTCTTCCGTCCACCCGTTGCCGACGCGCCAGCCGCAGGGCAGAGGCCACAAATCCCAACGCCCAGAAGGGGGACAGGATCATAACTGCCATCTGAAGCACCGACTGCACCGTTTCCAGCAAGGCACGATTTTCCATTCCACTCAGGCCACCGGTATTTCCAATACCGGCATCCAGAAAGTAGGTCAGCAGTGCCAGGATCAAGCTGGCTGCTGCAGCTACACCGGTATGGATCAACGCCAGTTTTTTCGGATCATAAGAAGCATCCGCCACTGCGGCTTTTGCTTCCCGAATCAAATCTTTTGTGCAAAATTCAGACATAAATTCACCTTTTTATCCAATGAAATAACATAGTTATATAGCAGATCTGCAAAAAAAGCAAATGAACTTTTTGAAAATATGGAAATTTTCGGACAAGTATGCTACAATTGGGGTAAATATCAATTACCCGGAGGTGCAGTAATATGGAATTGGGAGAAAAACTGCGGCAAGCCCGTCTGGAAGCAGGTCTTTCCCAGCGGCAACTGTGCGGACAGGTCATCACCAGAAATATGCTCTCCCAAATCGAAAGCGGAAAAGCCAAACCTTCCATGTCCACCCTGCAATATCTGGCAGGTCAGCTGGGAAAAAGCGTTGGCTTTTTTCTGGATGAGGATTTTGCCGCCTCCGCCAATATCCAGACCATGGCTCGGGCCAGAGCGGCCTATGGGCATCGGGAATACGGACAGGTCCTGCAAATTCTGGAAGCTTATATTTCGCCAGATGGGCTGTTCGATCCGGAATACCATTATCTCACCGCCCTTTGCGATCTGGCACTGGCCGAAGTCCAGATGCAGCAGGGCGATGCTCTGGCCGCCGCTGCCCGACTGGAGAAGATCGATCGCAGCAGCATCTATTATCGGGATGATATGGAGCGTCGGCGCAGGCAGCTGCTCTGTCAGAGTTATGAAGCCCTGGAGCAGCACTACAAAGCACAGGAAGATTATCAGCAGGCTTACCTATACGCCTGCAAAAGCCGATCTCTGCTCAATCGATAGGATCTTCTTCCGCCAGCAGATAATACACGGAATGGATCACCCTTCCTCCACTGCAATAGTGGCGAGGTACACGGCGGCTGATCCCACAGACGAACTCATAATGAAAGCTATCGGCAGCGGCGGCGATCTGTTCCATGGTGATCTCCTCCCCTGCATCCCTGCCCACCAAAACCACCGGGTCTTCCGGGCAAACGCCGGGGATATCCGTTACATCCACCATCATTTGATCCATGCAGATACGCCCCAGGATCGGCGCTTTCTTCCCACGGATCAGAACATAAAACTTACCGGAAAGGCTGCGGCGATAACCGTCGGCATAGCCCACAGGGATTGTGGCAACGACCGTCTTCTTATCGGTAACAAAGGTGCCGCCATAGCTGATCTCCCGGCCGGGTTCCAGTGTCTTGACATGGGTCACACGGCTGTGCCATTGCAATGCCGGGCGCAGCGGAAGCAGTTGTTTGTCCATATCAGCGCTGGGATACATTCCGTATGTGACAATGCCGGAGCGAACCATTTCATAGTGATTCTCAAAATTCATCAGGCCTGCAGAATTGTCCATATGCCGAATGGGAATGTGTAATCCTCCGGCTTCCAGCTGTGCCACAAACCGGTCAAATTTCTCTGCCTGAGAACGTGCCTTTGTCAGGTCTTTGCAATCAGCCCCGGCAAAATGGCTGAAAATGCCCTCCGCAAACAGGCCGGGCAGGGCTGCGATCTTCAGACATTGCGCCACACTTTCTTCAGTGGTTTGAAAGCCGATGCGGCTCATGCCGGTGTCCACCGCAAAATGGAAGGGGATCTTTTTTCCCTGACGCACAGCTTCGTCCGACAGTGCCAGTGCATCTTCATAACGGAAAATCGCTGGACGAATATTCTGCTGCACCACCGCCGAAAAAAATGCCACCGGCGTGTGCCCCAAAATCAAAATGGGCGCCTCCAGTCCGGCCTGACGCAATTCTCTGGCCTCCAGCATAGAAGACACGCCAAAAAAGCTGCATCGATCTTCCAGCAATTTGGCCACCTGGATCGCACCGTGGCCGTAGGCATCTGCCTTCACCACCGCCATGACGGGTGTACCGGTCTTTTGTCGGACGGCTTCAAAGTTTTGCACAATGGCATCCAAGTCAATATTTACATAGGTATTGTCAGCGTTCATACCATCCACTCCGAAAGCAACATTGTATATGATTATAGCACGCAAACATCCGAATGTAAACCAAAAACCAATAAAATCCCCCCTGCAGTTTCTTTGCCTTGCAGGGGGGATATTTTCAGCAAGTCACCCTTCTTCCAATTCCCTGCGCAGTTTTTGAAGTGCCCGTTTTTCGATCCGGGATACATAGCTACGGCTGATACCGGTCACATCTGCCACCTCTCGCTGGCGCATAGGTGCTTTGCCACTCAAACCATAGCGAAGAATCACCACTGTTTTTTCCTGATCTGTCAGGCAAAGATCCACCGCTTTATGCAAAGCCCGCATAGCTTCCCGGTCGCTGATGGTTTCCAGCAGGTCCTCCCCCTCTGCCACCACATCCATCAGCGACAGTGCCGCCCCATCGGAACCGGTGTCGATATAATCGGAAAGGGACACATCCTGACTGCTCTTTTTTTGACTGCGAAAATACATCAAAATCTCATTTTCTACGCAGCGTGCCGCATAGGTAGCCAATCGTACCCCCTTGGATGCATCGAAGGTGGAAATTCCCTTGATCAGCCCAATGGTGCCAATGGAGATCAGATCTTCATGGTCAGAAGTTTGGGTGTAATATTTTTTCATAATATGTGCTACCAGGCGCAGATTACGTTCAATGAGGATATTTCTGGCTTCCATATCTCCTTTTGCAGCCAATTCCAAATAATGTTGTTCCTCTTGGGCAGTCAAAGGTGCCGGAAAGCTGCCGGACGACAGCTGCAAGGAGTACAAAAGCGAACTGAGCATCAGCCATACGGTGGTCAACATGACCATCACCTCCGCTATCAGCTTATTTTCCGCTGCTCGTCCTTTTTCCGTAAATTTGCAACGATTTTACCCCAACACCAAAATCCCCTCCGGCACGCCGAAGGGGATTTTCATCAAGGCAGCAGTGTAAACTGCAATTTCACCGGGTTATGGTCGGAGTTAGCAAAGCCCAATTCCACCGTTTCCACCCGATCCACCTGCACATTGGGCGAAACGATAAAGCCATCGAGCACATACAACTGGCTATTTTCGTCGAAGGGTCGGTTCAGCAGGCGGCAGGAGGCGCTGTCGCCGTCGAAAGCATACCGAAACCCCTCCGGCAAAGCTGCGTCCTCCATAACCGCCGGTGCCCACACATCGGCGGCTACCGGGTAGGTATCCAACATCCCCGGGAAAGTCTGGTTAAAATCGCCGCCGGCGATCACATAATTCCCCTTTTCATATTCCTGCTGCAAAACCTCCATCAGCAGTTTGGTCTGAGCCGCTTTGCCATCGCCATCATCATAGGCCTCCAGATGGAGATTCACCAGCACCACTTCTTTGTCGCTGCCCTCCACTTCCAGCCGTGTGACCAGCAGACAACGCTTCAAATTGGCGGTACTGCTGGGCCAGGAGAAGGGACACGGCAATGCGATCCGCTCGTCCGTTCCACCTTTGACACTCCCCTTTGTAAAGGTAGCGATACCACTTGCCACCTTGCCAATGGGCGGCAAGGGAATAGGCACAAATTCGCATTTGTAGTTATAGGCCAGGGCAAAACTGCCCTCATATGCTTCGGCGATGGCTTCCAGCTCATTGACATAGCCCGTTCGGGCAGAATGGACATCCACCTCCTGCAGCAGCCACCCATCGGCCGGATTGGAGGAAATAAAGTCCTTGATGGCTTCCAAATTCTGCGCCACTTCTTCGTCGGTGGGATTGACCTTGCTACCGCCGTCCATAAAGAAATCCGATGCTGCATCCAGACCGGCATAGCCGATATTCCAGCTATACACCGTCATTTGCTGACCCTCCACAAGCGCTGTTCCCGTTTGAATGCGCAGCCATTCGGCGGCCTGTTTCTCTGCCGGACGATACTCCGTGACCGTCAAATAGATCACCAGTGCGCCCACCATCAGCACCACCGCTCCCAAAATCCCCAGAAGGATCTTCAGCCACAGCCGTTTTTTCATACCCAAACCTCCCATATCGTTTTGAATTATTATAGCACGGCCCTTTCGGCTTTGCAACGGCAATACCCTCCCCATGACCGTCCTCTTGACAGTTGATAGACCCGAGTCTATAATGGATTTATCTCAACACAAAAGAGGTGTTTGTTGTGTGGTTTATTCTCGCACTTCTGTCTGCAGTCTTTGCCGCGCTGACTTCCATTCTCGCCAAAATCGGCATTGATGGTGTCAATTCCAATCTGGCTACCGCTATACGTACGATGGTTGTCGTGTTCATGGCATGGGGTATGGTTTTTCTGACCAATGCCCAGAGCGGACTGGCTGAGATCAGCCGAAAGAGCTGGATATTTCTGATTTTATCCGGCCTTGCCACCGGTGCATCCTGGCTGTGTTACTATCGGGCACTGCAAGTGGGCGAAGCCTCCAAAGTTGTCCCCATCGACAAGCTCAGTGTGGTCATCACGCTGGTTTTGGCTTTTGTCTTCCTCCACGAAAGATTCACGGTAAAATCCGCCATTGGTTGTGTACTGATTGCCGCCGGAACACTGGTGATGGTTCTTTAAATGCAAACAGCGTCGGTATTATGGATATGCCGACGCTGTTTTATAATCCTTGACCTTCCCGGGAAAAGGCACTATAATAATACAAAATCCCCTAGGAGGTGACCCCTTGAACGCCATCAGCAAAAATCAGGATATGACCACCGGCTCCATTTGGAAGCATATGATTGCCTTTGCCGTGCCGGTTTTTTTAGGACAGCTGTTTCAGCAGCTCTACAACACCGCCGACAGTGTGATCGTCGGTAATTTTGTAAGCAAGGCCGCTTTGGCAGCGGTATCCAGCAGCGGCAACTTGATTTTTATGATGACCGGCTTTTTCATGGGACTATCCTTGGGTGCAGGGGTGGTCATCAGCCGCTATTTCGGTGCAAAAGATTACCCTTCCATGTCCGCCGCTATTCACACCAACATTGCCTTCGGTGCTTTCTGCGGCCTGATCATGACCCTGCTGGGCGTTTTTCTGACACCGCAGATCCTTGTCTGGATGAATACACCGGAAAGCGTACTTCCTCTGTCCATCACCTATTTCCGAATCTATTTTCTGGGTGCTTTCTTTTCCCTGATGTATAACACCTGCATGGGTGTTTTGCGTGCAGTAGGTGACAGCCGCAGTCCCCTTTATTATCTGATTTTCTCTTCGATCGTTAATGTGGTGCTGGACCTGCTGTTTGTCGGCCCGCTGCAAATGGGTGTAGCCGGAGCCGCCGTCGCCACGGTCATCAGCCAGGCAGTCAGCGCCGTTCTGTGCTTTATAAAGCTTCTGCGTGCTTCCGGCCCGGAAAAAGTGATTTTCCGCAAGATCCGATTTGATTTTTCCATGCTGCGGCAGATCGCCGGTCAGGGCATCCCCTCCGGCGTACAGAATTCCATTATCTCCATCGCCAATGTGGTGGTGCAAAGCAATATCAATGTCTTTGGCCCTGATGCTATGGCCGGCTGCGGCTCTTATTCCAAAGTTGAAGGCTTTGTATTCCTGCCCATCACCGCTTTTACCTCTGCCATCACCACATTCATTGGGCAAAATCTGGGAGCAAAGCAGCACAAGCGTGCCAAACAAGGTGCTGCCTTTGGCATTGTGTGCGCCATGGTGCTGGCTGAGCTGCTGGGTGTGATCCTATACTTTATTTGTCCCTGGGTGATCCGTCTGTTTAACGACGATCCCAATGTGGTACGCATTGGTGTACTGCAAATGCGTACAGAATGCTTCTTTTTCTTTGCGCTGGCTCTTGCCCATGGTATTTCCGCTGTCATGCGTGGCGCAGGCCGGGCAAAAATGCCCATGTTTACCATGCTTGTCTGCTGGTGCATCCTGCGTGTGACCTATATCACCATTGCTGTTCAACATTTCCCCACCATTCAAACGATTTTCTGGGCCTATCCACTGACCTGGTCCATCAGCTGTGTGGTATTCCTGATCTATTACAAAAAAGCGGACTGGGTCCATACCTACGATCGAAAAAATAAGTAAAACAGGGCGTGTTGCATTTTCCTGCAACACGCCCGAATTTTATGATTTTTAGACATCCTTTTTTCTGACTCGCAAAGAAAAATCTGCGTGGTAGCCACGGAACTGCAAGATTCGTTCATAATCTTCCACATAGTCCACTTCTGCCCAGAACAGCCCGTCCACTTCGTCCACATAGATCTCTCGCTTGCCCACCATGCTGTACAGAATGTTTTCCCACCAGACACTGTGCTGCTGGGTGGCGATCATCTGATCCAGTTTTTCCAAAAATTCCGGCATAAATTCTTTACTGAATCTGCCGATTCCCACATATTCTCCGCTGACATCCTCCCCGGTCAGTTCCTTGCCGAACTTTTCCAGAATACCGTTGCTATACTTAAATTTGTAGTCAGCATCCTCTTTTCTGGTACCATCTGCAAACATCACAGGGGACTTCTTGCAAGAGAGAATTCGGTCAAGCAGGGCTTCTTCCAGATATACATCCGCATTCATGATCAGCGTATCATCTGCCTCTGCCAGAAAATCACGGGCAAACCAGGCCGATGCGATGCTATTGGTCACATCGTAGAAGGGATTGTAATAAAAGCGGATATTCTGTCCTTTTAAAGTCTGGCGAATGACCTCTGCCCGATAGCCCAGCACCATGGCGATCTCGGTAATGCCTTTGCGGTGGAGCATATCAATGGTGTACTGGATCAGTTTTTCCTCACCGATATCCACGGTACACTTGGGATCGCCTGCCAGATAGCGACTGATTCTCGTGCCGCGGCCTGCGGCCAGTAATAAGATTTTCATAAGTAATACCTCATCTTTTTATTTTTCGGGTATCCAAATGGATCCTTTAATCAAACAGGATCCCCCGACGCATCAAATCATCCAGTGCTGCAAACAGCGCATCATTATCCTCAATGGTCAAATCACCGATGTGTCCCACCCGGAACACCCGATCAGCCAACTCGCCACCGTTGGGACAGATGATGATGTTATATTCATCCTTCAGTGTTTGAAAAATAGTCTTGGCAGACACCTTGGGATTATTGGGTGACAGGGGCGTGACGGTATTCGACAGGGCATGAGAAACAATGGTGAAAGGATAGGACCGGATCCGACGGCGGAAATCCTCTGCCACAGTGCGGATCTTCTGCCGCTCCGTTTCCAGGCCATCCTGATCGATCTGGTTCAGTCTGGCATTGATCTGGATCAAAATGCCTACTGCCGGCGTGAAAGGAGTCTGTCCCCGTTCCTGATTACGCAGAGCGGCCTTCAGATCCAGATAATAGCAGGCAGGGGTATTACGCTGAATTCGTTCCACCGCTTCCGGGGACAGCACCATCATGGAAATTCCGGGAGGAACCGCCAGTGCCTTCTGGGAACCGGTCAGCACGACCGCCGCCCCCATTTTCTCCATAGATATCTCATCGGCCAGGAATGCACTGATGGCATCCACCACCAGCAGCAGTCCGTTTTCCCGACAGAAGCGGCCGATCATATCCATATCGTACAACACGCCGGTGGAGGTTTCGTGCATATTTACCAGCAAGCCGGTGTATCCCCGACCTGCGTAGGCTTGCAGCTGCTCTTCAGTTACTCCATATCCCTGCTCCACAGCAATGGGGGTATGCATAATACCGTAGACCTGACAGATCTCGCAAAAACGATGACCGAATCCGCCCCCATCGACCACCAGCAGCCGATCTTCCTTTGTAAACAGGTTCTGCACCACCGCATCCATGGCAGCCGTACCGGATCCGGTCAGGAAAACTGCTTTTGCATCTTCCCCGGCACCCATCAGTTTTTTCAGAAGCTGCTCATTTTCCAACATCAAGGCAGAAAATTCCGGTGTGCGGAAATAAGGCACCGGTTCAGCCCCCATCCGGGAAATGTCCTCCCGAATCTGCACCGGTCCTACTGCAAAATTGATATGATCTTTTTTGATATTCATTCTACGCATCCTCCAGTCTTTCTGGTCCTATTTTTCAAAGCTGCTTTTTTCAGGGAACACCTGCTCAAAGGCCTCTTGCAAATTCCTCTGTTCTGCCTGGAAATCAAACTCCAACGGATCATCATTGACACAAACCACCTGATATTTTCCCTCACACAGTGTCCGGCGGATCTGCTGAGCAGATTGTTGGCCAACGGTCAAATATGCACTATTTGCCTTGCGAGGAGCGAACTTGCCGCTGGCCAGCTGCCAGTAGCGAAACAGATACTGATTGACATCTTCCCGACTGCGGAACTTATGGGCACATGTCTGCTCCAGCGTAGGGCCATATTTTCCCCAAACGGTTTCAAAAGTTTCCTTGCGATAAGCCACACAGGTGTGGAAATTACGGAAGCCGGTAAAATATCCCCAAGGCAGCAAATACAGATTGTTGAGCATCTGCTTTCCGTAGCCGGGATAAAACCACTTTGAAAAATTCTCTTTGATCACTTGCCGTTTTGAAAAGTTCATGTTGATAATGCCCATCATATTCAGCATGATATAGGGCATAAAATTGCTGACATCGGTGTTTTTGATCACACCCAGAACCGCTGTATCCCGGGGCAGACCATCTTGAAAGAAATCCTCCGGCACTGTTTTTTTCATCAAATAGACATCGTCGTTAAAATAAATGAACTGCTCAGCCAGATCCGGGATCCGGTGCATATTCACTTCGATGGTATGGGAGCTGAAGGTAGGAAGAAAATCCTCGGGAATATAGTCCTCATGGCGTACGATCCGCAGTTTCGGGTGGGTCGTATCCAGCCAGGCAGGAAGATGCCCATAGGTGACCAAATGAATATAGCGCACCCAGGGGGCATTTTTTTCAATGCCCCGGAACCAATAGCGGAACACATCCCACTCCCGGTAGCGTGCCGGGCTATTGTCGCTGTTGCGATCGGCGGTATATCGGTCATGGTCGGCGATCCATTTGGGGTCACTGCTGTCCACCCAGGGGATCACAATATCGATGGGCTTTATGGCCTGTGTTTGCTTTTTCATGGCGTTGCCTCATCCAAATTCAGGTTGAAGCCCACACTGTAATGCTTCTCTCTGTCTTCCACAGGAGGGATGGTCATATAGTCCCCATATTGGTTTTTCAGATAGGCATCTACATCATGGGGCAAATTCACTTCAATGCCCTCAAAAGTACCCTTGACCGGCGGATAGTACACCGATTTTGGCATAATATGGCCAAAATAGTGGCCGATGTCGGTGGGAACCGCCCAAAGTTCCGTATCTTTCTTTCCGC
Source organism: uncultured Oscillospiraceae bacterium (assembly GCA_964586875.1). Lineage (GTDB taxonomy): Bacteria > Bacillota > Clostridia > Oscillospirales > Oscillospiraceae > Faecousia. The sequence goes on along the minus strand of CAZPJH010000013.1, from coordinate 13,630 downwards.
GCACAAAGCGGTCGAACCGATTGCCCCAGACCTCATAGTGCCGGAAGGAGAACAAAAAGCCTACCGTACACCGCAGATAATAGTTGATCCGTCCGGCAGCAGTCTGGCAGAAGAAATCCCGTTTTTCCTTACTGCGATAGGTATAAAACAAGGTGGAAACACCGATATACTGAAGCATCATCGCCGTTAATCCCTTGATTCGCCGTGCCACTGCACCGGTCGGCACCGATTCAATGGCAAAAATATCAATATGAACGCCCTTGGGGAAGGGGGTATTATAGGCCAGAAAGCTGGCCTTGAGGGTATTTTTCTTGTAAAAACCGGTGATCATGCTCTCCAGCTGATACTTGGAGTTGGGAGAAGTCATCTCGTACTTCTGTGCCATGGTCTTGTCAAAGATCTCTACAAAGCGGTTCAGATCTTCTCTGGGCATCAGAAAATCCACATCATCATCCCAGGGAATAAATCCCTTATGCCGCACAGCACCCAGAGCTGTACCGCCGGCCAGCATATAACACAGGTCATTCTCTTCGCAAACCTGAATAAAATCCTTCATCATTTCCAAAAAGCAGGCATGCAGCTGCTGCAGTTCTTCATCGGTGACCTCGTGGATCATATCCATCTGCGGCGTTTTTTGCATGGCTCTTCTGGTTGAAAAAGCGTTTTTCCAAAAACCCATTACTCTTTTCTCCCTGTATCTTTACAGTAATAAATCCCCTTGTATTGGGTATAGCTATGTTCCAGATCCACAAACACCAGATCATGACGGAACACCCGTTCCTCCTCCGGGGGCAATTGCATATAATCGCCGTAAGAAACAGACAGCCATTGCTCATAATCAGCCGGCACCGGCATCATCTGCCCGGCAAATTCCAAATAAGCAGGCTCTTCAAACCATTTTCGGGGGAAATGCTGGCGCATGATCCCTGTTCCCTCTCCAAAGGAAGCCACCATCGTCCCCCGGGGATCACCCAACCGAATCACCTGTCGCTCGGCAAATTTCCAGATCTTATAACGCAGGCGGAAGGAACGAACTGCCGACAGGGCAAATTTCGTGCAATAATAGGTCAGCTTTCCCTTATGCTCCGGCAATCTCTGGAAATTGAAGCAGCAATAGACCATGGCATAGACCATCTGCATTTTCTGCTTCCAGCGGCCTTTGGCCACATTGTCCAGTGGGATCACATCGATCATAATGCCCTGATTGATGTCCAGATCCTGACTGTGATTGACGATGAATGTGGTATGATTATCTTTGATCTCTGTGGCACTGTGGTGAATGTTGATCTTGTCGTTCGAACGAACACAGCTGTAATGCTCTGTATCTGCATAGGTCTGCCACAGCTGACCCAGCCGCTCGTAATCCTCCCGGAGCATAAATACATCCAGGTCATCGTCCCAGGGAATAAATCCCTTATGCCGCACAGCGCCCAGGCAAGTACCGCCCGCAAGGACAAATTTCAGCTGATGATCCTGGCAGAACTGCTGAAAATAAGTGGCAATGTCCAGCAGTTTGCCCTGTATCTGTTGAATATTTGGTTCAGAATTCATCTCTCTACCTCGCTTTCTGATGGGCCTTTGCTCCCGTTTTCCTTCTGTTCTTCCAGGAAGCAACCGCTCATCACCACGCCCAGCGCCAGCCAGAACATGGTCGTATGGGGATTGTTCTGGAAAAACAGCCCCTCATCCAGCATGGCGGAAATTCCGCCGGCCACCACCATGGATATGGCGCAAATATAGGTCAAACTCAGTTTCTTTTTTCGGAGGATCAGCCCCACCAACCGGATCATGCACAAAAGCATAAACACGACCAGACACATCGCTCCCAGAATACCGGCACTGACATAGACCATCAAATATCCGTTGTGGGGATGATAAATAATACCGGAGGCATATTTATCGGGATGATACCGCTGAATATACTTGACGATATACAGATCCGGGTAATGCTCCAGAATGTAGGCCATGTAATTTCCGGGCGACATACCGACCAACCCCACCGATTCGTATAGGGAAAGATAGTCTTTCCAAATGCTCAGTCGACCATTGGAGAAATCCTCCCCCAAATTATCCCGGTCCAGAATATCCTTGTCCAGGTTGGGTTTTTCCGGCAACTGGGGGGTGGAAGGCTCCGGTTTTTCACTACCGGAACCGGTGGGATAAATGGTTTCCGTAGGCTCTGTCGTTCCCATAGGTGGCCGGAAAGGATGCTGATCGGTCTGCAAATGATAAACCAGCATTGCCTTCCAGTAAGGCAGACGGGACAGCCCCGATCTCATTGCCTGATAGCCCATCATGCAACCCACCGCCACCAGCAATGCAATGGCTGTGCAGGCTACGGATCTTTTGACGGACTGCAATTTCAAGCGGTTACGGGCTAAGAACCAGCCGATGACCGCCATACAGACGATCCAGGCGATGGCCGTACTGCGAGAACCGCTGAGGATGATATAGCTGAGCAGAATGATCTGTGCAACGATCAAATATACCCTGCACCACAGGCGTTTTTCCTTGATGGCAAAGAAAAATCCCATCAGGAAGAACATCAAACTGATGTATGCCGCATGGTTAAGGGTGTAAAAAACACCAAACAGTCGATTATCATAAAACCCCTGACGGCTGGCACTGGCATCCTGGGACAGCGGATTGACCACATACAGATAGCCGATCTGGTTCACATATTGGTACAGCGAAACACAGCAGGCCACCAGCCAGATGAAAAGCAGCGTAAAAAACAGCCTCTTAACATACACTCTGAATTTCTGCTGATCCACCCGATCGGCACAGGAATAGATCAGTGCAAACTGGATCGCCGCCCAGCACAGTTTAAATAGATTTTGCTTGACACCGTAGCCAATGGTACGCAAGGATGCCAAAGCCGCCAGCACCAAGATCCCATACAGCAGCAGGCAGAACTTGCCATGCCAGACTTTTTTCGTGGTAAACAGGTCTACCAGAAGCAAAAAGCCGCCCAGCAGACCCAGATAAGATTGGATGCTATACAAGGGTGTTTTGGCCAAAAGCGTCAATACCGGTGCGATCTGCAGCAGAATCTGAAAAAACAGCAGCACAGCTACATAGATCACAATGGCCCGGTCCACCAAAGGATACTGTTTTTCGGTTTGAAATAAATTCGTGATTTTATTTGACAGTTTCCATTGTTTTTTGGGAGTAATGGTCATGTTTTCACCCTTTCTGTTTATTATTTTTCTCTGCGGCGGAGCAATTTCTTTGCCAGTGTCCACACAAATCGGAATTGATCGGTGCGGCACGTCAGCAGGCACCAGATCCCCGGGAACACCAGACAAATAATGGCCAGTCGGATCACAAAGGAAGTCCAACAATTGCCGGGGGCTAGTATCAGTCCCGTGACACAGCATACGCCGGCGGCCAGCACATTGATGGCGGTATAGGCGCATATTTTTTTCATATACGGCTTCCAGCTGCGATGGAACAGGTTCTGATACAACACCCATGCCTCCCAGGGGAAGTAAATCAACGTCAACACAAAAATGGTCGGCAGCAAAATTCCGATCACATCATTGGTCAAGCGTACCAACACCACACTGAACACCAATTTGACCACCATGGCCACCAGCGGTTTGGCCCAGTCCTTTGTCCACAGTCCACCGGCATCCCGATAGGTCAGCTGTAGGATCCGGAACATCCAGGTATAAAACAGCAAGGTCAGACACAGGACCACCCGATTCCCCATCAGTCCCTCTTCCCCGATCCAAATACCGCCGATAAACGGCTGATACAGGCACAACATACAAGTAGCGCACAGTCCGATCAAGGCCACCCAGCCATAGGTCAGGTTCAAAAACAGCGAGTGGTTTTCTTCCTCCGTATCTACGATCAGCTTATTGCCAATACCGGCACGGGCACCGTTGGTAACGATCTCCACCACACCGTTGACCGCTGTCAGGATGTAATAGTAATTGCTGTACAATGACTGCACGGACAATCCCAAAAACGAGGATATGAGGATGCTGTCCACATTGACCAACAGCGTATTGCCGACACTGTGTCCAAAGAGGGTTCTCACCCTTTGATAAACGCTGCGCTTCACCTCTTTACTCAGTGTTCCTTCACAGCGGATCTGGGGATATTGCTTTTTTGCTGCATAATAATTGGCCAGGCTGTTGGGAATGACCATCAGCGGAAGCGTCAGCAAATACGCATAGTAATTTCCGAAAACAGCCAAAATCACGATCTGCAGCAGGTACTGCACCACATAGCGGACAGTCATGATCTTCAGTCGGCTGTCTTCCCGCTGATAAGCGGAAAAAATAGCATTAACATAGCCGAAAAGAACATAATCCAGCACAGTGGCCGACAGATACATGGAAAACATCACATATAAATTGGCATCCGGTGGACATTCCTCTCCTACTAATTGGGGCAGGAAGGGCATCACCGCAATGCCCATTGCCAGGATCACCAGGCCAATGATACGATATACCTTTCGAAAAAAGTTGATCATCGCGCAGATCGCCCGGTTATCTTCACGGGCAACCGCATCATACATGGTGTATACCAGCGAGCTGCTAAATCCCAGATTGGCCAGATTTAAAACCGTCAGGATGGAATTGAACAGGGTATTCAATCCGCTGTACTCCATACCGATTTTTTTAATAATAATGGTTTTCACCGCAAAAGGGCCGATCAGCGCCACCAGACGGTAGATCGCACCCCAAGCTGTATTACGAAATGTATTTTGTGTTCTTGCCAGTTTCATTGGGCATTCATTTCCTCTGCAACAGATCCCCCTGTGGTACAAAACAGCGATCAAAGGCTGTTACGGACAGAGGTTTCCATATCTTCTACACAGTAACAAAAGTCAAACTGCTCACAATCTTGGTAGATCAGTGTGGAAAAGGCCTTTCTTGCCTTGGAGGACAGGGGCATCAGCATTTTGACGCCCAGGCCGGCCAGTCGGCTGAACCAAAGGCCACGTTGCCGGGACTTGGCCATAACTCTGGCCATATCCGTGGTGTTAACATAATCCCGGTTTTGCGGAAAAAAGACACCGCCGCATCCTCGATCCACCATCAGACGAACAAAGGCGCACAGGTTTAAAATCGAGATCATACTGCGTTGATTGTTGACCACCGGAAAAATGGGGCTTTTCAATGCCAGCTTACGCAGCAGCTGAAAATTGCCACGGCAATCCCGGCCATAGACCATGGGCGGCCGCAAGACTGCCACTGTAAAATGCTCGTCGCACAATGCAGTCAGCCCTTCCTCTGCTTCCAGTTTAGACTTACCATAACGGGACTGGGGGCTGGGCTGTGTTTTGGGAGTGATCGTCCCCTGATCCATGCCGTAAACACTCATGGAGCTCATAAACAGGAATTGTGTAACGCCGTCTTTTTTTGCCTTGCGCGCGGTCTCAATGGCCAGATCCCGATTGACTTCATCGTATAAATGGGCATTTTCCTCTGTTTCTTTCATATGAGCGATGCCAGCCACATGATACACACAGTCATAATCGGAAAAGGATTTCTCCCGCCAGGAACCATCCACCAGATCCACGGTATCCACCTGATACTGCTCCGGCCATTGGCTCATGTACTTTTCAAAAGACACACCGATGTAACTGTTGGCACCGGTGATCAGGATCTTTTTCATTTTTTCTCCTTCTCTTTCTCAATGGTGCCGGTTCCGCCTTCCACCACGCCATCGTGGCGCAATACCGAACGGACCGTTCCGAAGAAACACTTCACATCAAATTTAAAGCTGAGCTTTTGGACATATTCACCGTCCAACTTCGCCTTCACGTCGATCTCCAGCTCATCCCGGCCATTGATCTGCGCCCAACCGGTCAGACCTGGCTTGACCTCGTTGGCACCATATTTGGCACGCTCTTCATACAGATCATCCTGATTCCACAGTGCCGGTCGAGGGCCGATGATGCTCATTTGACCGAAGAAAATATTGAAGATCTGAGGCAGTTCATCCAAACTGGTCTTCCGCAGGAAGCCACCCACTCTTGTAATATACTGCTCCGGATTTTCCAGCAGATGGGTGGGGCAATCTCTGGGGGTACACATTTTCATAGAACGGTATTTGTAGATTTGGAAGAATCGCTTTTCTCCCTTTTCATCCCGGGCGATCCGCTTTTGTTTAAATAAGATCGGACCCGGATCGTCGATTTTAATTGCTACCGCCAGGATCAGCCACAACGGCGTCAACACCAGGATGCCACAGGCCGACAGCAAAATATCCAGCAGCCGCTTTCCGAACTTCTGATACATAAAACCTCTCCATTTATTCAAATACTGCTTTTTTTCGCATAGCATTATATAACACTTTCCTGTGAAAAGCAACCCCAAAATCGCCTCTTTTTGTTCACAAAATTTCAATAATTGGGGATTATTGCCCATTTTTTAGGAAATTTTCTCATTGAAATTGTGAAATTGCTGTGTTATCATATCTGTACCAAAAAGTTAGAGGTAGACAATGTATTACAAAAACATGATCCAGGGCGTTTTTCTGACCCGTCCCAACCGATTTATCGCCCATGTGCAAATCGGTGAAAAAACCGAGATCGTCCATGTAAAGAATACCGGCCGCTGCCGGGAGCTTTTACCTGCCGGGGCTCTGGTCTGGTGTCAACATTGGGATAATCCCAACCGTAAAACAAATTATGATCTGATCTGCGTGCAAAAAGGGGATCGGATCATCAATATGGACTCCCAAGCCCCCAATGCAGCCGTTCGGGAATGGCTGCAAAACGGCGGTCTGGGTGCCATTGAAAATTTAAAATGGGAGCACACCCACGGCGACAGCCGATTTGACTTTGCCTTCACCAAGGATGGACAGCAATGCTTTCTGGAAGTCAAAGGTGTCACATTGGAAAACGACGGCATCTGCGCCTTTCCCGATGCCCCCACAGAACGTGGTGTCAAGCATCTGAAGGGACTGACCCAATTGGCTCGGGAGGGATTTGGTGCGTATGTGCTGTTTGTGGTTCAGATGAAGGATGTTCTTTATTTGCACCCCAATGATGCCACAGATCCCACCTTCGGAAAAGCCCTTCGGCAGGCCGCTGCCGAAGGCGTAAATGTACTGGCCATGGAATGCACCGTTACAGCCGAAACCATGACCATTTCCAAGCCTGTGGAAGTACGACTGTGATAACAAAACGCCACCGAAAAATCGGTGGCGTTCCTTATTCTTAAAAATCCTGCTCCAAATGGCGGCAGATGGCTTCAAATGTCCGATCGGAAATAGCATGTTCCATTTTACAGGCATCCTCTGCCGCCGTTTCCCGATCTACACCCAGCTTCATCAGCAGTGCCGTCAAAGTCTTGTGTCGGGCATAGATCTTCTCGCCGATCTCTCTGCCCGTATCCGTCAGATGCAGGGCACCATTGTCTTCCATCTCCAGATAGCCATTCTTTTTCAGCAAATTCACTGCACGGCTGACGCTGGGCTTGGAATAGCCCATATGCTCCACCACATCAATGGAACGAACCGTATCCATGGTCTGTGACAGCATAAAAATGGTTTCCAAATACATTTCTCCCGATTCCTGAAGTCGCATATGCTCTGCTTTCCTTCCTTCTTTTTGTATAGGATAGCACGAAAGCAGGTTTTTTGCAAGTAAAATTCTGGCAATTACCCCTGCATGATCCGCCGCAGCATTTTGCAATGTTCCCGGGTTTCCATGGCCAGGCGTGTATAAGCCTCGCCGTAGATCGGATCTTGGGTCTGACTTTCGTAAAAACGAAGATTTGCCTGCGCCCTGTGAAGGCTTTTCTGCAATTGCTGCATTGGCGGCTGCCGTGGTCGGGCTGTACCATAGACCCGTTGCCAGACGCGCCGCTCCATATTTTTATCCATATCATCCCCTCCCTGAAACATTTTATGCGGAAGACGAAAAAATGTGTGAAAAAACGCTTCCATTTTTCGTTCATTTGTGCTACAATGAGTAAAAGACTAAAATAGGAGTGGATGTATATGCCAAGAACCAGCAATAAGGCAGAACTTATTTTGGATTATGTAAACCAATTCATCCAGGAGAATGGCTATGCGCCCTCCGTTCGGGAGATCGGCGCTGCCGTCGGCCTGCGTTCTACCGCTTCCGTCAGCTACCATCTGCAAGCTTTGCAGGACAAGGGGCTGCTGCAAGCGCCCAGTGCCAAGGGCTTAAAGCGAGCCATCGTCACCAGCCAGCGTCCCGGTCAAATCCCCATCGTAGGCGTGGTCACTGCCGGTGTGCCTATTCTGGCGGTGGAAAATCAGGAAGGCACCATGGCCTGGGACGGCGATCCGGGCTGCTTTGCTCTGCGCGTCCGGGGCGACAGCATGATCAACGCCGGTATTTTAAGCGGTGACAAGGTGGTCGTGCGCCCCCAGCAGACGGCCATGGACGGTCAGATCGTGGTGGCTCGCATCGGCGATGAAGCCACTGTCAAACGCCTGCGCCGCCGGGGCGGCGAGATCTGGCTCATGCCGGAAAACGACAATTACGACCCCATCGACGGCACAGAGGCAGAAATCATCGGCCTTGTCAAAGCCGTGGTCAGAGAATACTAAAATACGGTGCGTAGAATGTTCTACGCACCGTTTCTTCTTATATTTCAAACACTTCCGTCACTTCTGTCGGCCCTTGGAGCAGCAGCTTGGTAATCACTCCGTCTTTCCCTTCCACCGTGACAGTCAGTATGCCGCCGGGATTCTCCGCCACCAGCTTGCCACCGGGCAATTTACCCTGCGCCCAGAGGACAGCAGCTGTCGCTCCCGTTCCCGTGCCGCAGGCCAGGGTGTAATCTTCCACCCCACGCTCATAGCTGAGGATGCGAATATGTCCCTCCCCCAGCCAGGTATAGAAATTTACATTGGCCCCTTTGGGAAAGGCCGGATCAAAACGCAGCGCCTTGGCCTGCTGTCGCAGAGTGTCACGTTGCTCCCAGCAAAGCCCCGGCAATTCCGTCACGGCATGAGGCAGCCCCGGATCTCCCAGCTCCACATAGGCAACATTATCCTTTCGATTCAGATCCAGAATGCCCGGATCGTTCAGCTGCACCCGGTATTCCATTTCAGATAACCGCCAACCGTAAACCAGCCCGGCATCAGCCTCCACCGTCATCTGCGCTCCGGCCAGCCCATGCTCGTAGGCAAAACGACAAATGCAGCGACTGCCGTTTCCACACATTTCTCCACGACTGCCATCGGAATTATAAAAATGCAGACGGAAATCTGCTTTTTCCGAGGTATCTACCGCCATAAAACCATCTGCCCCATGCTGGGCGCAAAGCTCCTTTGCCATGGTAGAAAAGTCCAGTATCTTTCCTCGGCTGTCCACCACCAGAAAATCATTTCCTGCCCCGTTCATGTGCCAAACTTCCATAAAAGCCTCCTTAGAAGCGATTGAAATATTGATAAACCGGCTCCAATTTTTCAAACAGATCCAGTGCCCGTTCTGCCAGCCCCCGGCCAAAAACGCCCTCCGAAATCGGCTCATAGCAAATGCACTCGATGGCCTCTTTCCACGCAAAATAGGGCTTTAACTGCTCATTTTCCGTTTCTTTGGGGCGCTTGTACAGCTGTGCAGTCACAGGAATGCCGGTTTCCTTTTCGGTTGTCGCCATCAGATCCAGAAACTCCTGAGGACGATTGGAGATTTCTTTGCGGAAATTGTCCATATACTCGGTTTTCGGCCGCAAAACGGCAAATCCATACATCACCCGATCCGGGTTGATCTCCAAAAACACACAGGGCCGCTCCAGCCAGTAGTCCCCATCCCGGCGAACGCAGCACCAAAGGCTCTCCTTATAAGGCAGCGGATGATGCAGCCGTGCATCCCGATAAATGCGGCTGACCTTCATCATGTTACCGGGGGTATCGGCATAAGGAACGAACAGCTCCTGCGCCAGTTCCTTCATAGGCTCGTAAAGGGTATCGGTATACTGCTTTTTGTGCTCCATAAACCAGTCCCGGTTGTTATTCATCCGAATGCCCCATAGAAAATCCACAGTTTCAGGGGTAAATCCTTCAAACATAGGTTGCACCTCTTTCTTTTTCTGATACTAGTATAAAAAACTTCTCCCAGAAAGTCAAATGGAAGATGCAGGCGGTTTCTTTTTATAATTTTGCAAATCAGGACTTGACAAAGTTTCTATTTATGGTATAATGATTTGCGTTCCACGGAGGCTTAGCTCAGCTGGTTAGAGCGCATGCTTCACACGCATGAGGTCACAGGTTCGAGTCCCGTAGTCTCCACCAAAAATAAAACCCATCCACTCGGATGGGTTTTATTTTTTTAATAACGGCATTCCGGCAAGGGACTCGAACGGATCATGTGCAACAGCCCGGTGGGCTGTTGCTCCAGCTTGTTAAAGAACCCACACCTGCTCCGCTGATCGTTATTCAAAAAGAAATCCAGTAATACTGCACGTTTTATATATTGAATTACTTGATATTCTGCGTTATAATGACAAAAAAAGCAAAGGCAGGAGGTATAAAATATGAAAAAAAATATGGTATTTGTCCCTGGTCTTGATGCTGATTTTTGCCCTGTGTGCCTGTGGAGAGGGCGAAACAACAGGCGCAAGAGCAGAAACCACTGCGCCCATCGAAAACGGCACCGCAGTTCCGATAGAAGATGAGACCTCCACCCCGGTGGAGAACACAACCACAGCCCCCGATCCTACCGAATCGGAGCCTATCGAATCGGAGCCTACGGAACCGGAGCCTTCCGAACCGGAGCCTTCCGAACCGGAGCCTTCCGAACCGGAGCCTTCCGAACCGGATCCTACTGAATCGGAACCTACCGAACCGGAGCCTACCGAGCCGCCCGTACATACCCACGTTTTCGGCGAATGGAAGACCGTCACCGAAGCGACCTGCACGAAAGCAGGCCTGAAAGAGCGTTCCTGTGAATGTGGCGAAAAAGAAACCAAGGAAATCGAAGCGCCGGGTCACACAGAAGTAGTAGATGCAGCTGTGGAGGCTGATTGTACCCACACCGGCCTGACCGAAGGCAAGCACTGCTCCGTCTGCCATGAAGTTCTGATAAAACAGGAAACCGTAAAGGCCAACGGCCACACGGATGTAATTGACAAAGCGGTTGCTCCTACCTGCACCAAAACCGGCCTGACCGAAGGCAAGCACTGCTCCGTCTGCCATGAAGTTCTGATAAAAC
>CAZPJH010000013.1:0-2375 GCA_964586875.1 uncultured Oscillospiraceae bacterium | reverse complement strand
AAGCGGTTGCTCCTACCTGCACCAAAACCGGCCTGACCGAAGGCAAGCACTGCTCTGTGTGCCATGAAGTTCTGGTAAAACAGAACGTGGTGCCGGCCTCTCATGTATACGAGCATGGGCTATGTATAAATTGTAAAAATAAGCAACCCAGTGAGGGGTTGCGCTATGAACGAAATAATGTTGGTTTTACCGTGACCGGCATTGGAACTTGTACGGATACGGATGTGGTAATTCCGGCGACATATGAGGGGTTGCCGGTAACGGCGATTGGCGATTCTGCGTTCTACGGTTGTAGCAGCTTGACGAGCATCACGATCCCGGACAGTGTGACCAGCATCGGCAAGGTTGCGTTTAACGATTGCAGCAATCTGAAAGATGTCTATATTACGAGCGTTGCCGCCTGGTGCAATATCCAGTTTAGCGGTACTTTCGTGTCCATGTATAATCTGTACATTAACGGAGAGCTGGCAACGGAAATTGTGATTCCCGACAGCGTGACCAGCATCGGCGAATGGGCGTTCTACTGTTGTAAAAGCTTGACGAGTATCACGATCCCGGACAGTGTGACCGGCATCAGCAAGGGGGCGTTCTTCTGTTGTAACAGCTTGACGAGCATCACAATTCCGGATAGCGTGACCAGCATTGGCGACTATGCGTTCTGGAATTGCAGTAGCGTAACGAGCATCACGATCCCGGACGGCGTGACCAGCATCGGCATGGATGCGTTCTACAATTGTAGAAGCTTGACGAGCATCACGATCCCGGACAGTGTGACCAGCATCAGTGAGAGGGCGTTCTCCGACTGTATCCGTCTGACGAGCATCACAATTCCGGACAACGTGACCAGCATCGGCAAGGGGGCATTCGCCGGTTGTAGTAGTCTAACAAGCATTACCGTAGATGCACGAAATAGCACATACTGTTCCATAGACGGTGTATTATATACAAAAGATAAGACGACACTCGTTGCGTATCCGGCAGGAAAAGCGGGGAGTTCGTTTGCCATTGCCGATGGTGTGACCAGCATCAACGATTATGCGTTCTACGGTTGTAAAAGCTTGACGAGCATCACGATCCCGGACAGTGTGACCAGCATCGGCGATTCTGCGTTCTACGGTTGTAGCAGCTTGACGAGCATCACGATCCCGGACGGCGTGACCAGCATCGGTAAGAGGGCGTTCTTCAGTTGCCACATGACGAGCATCACGATCCCGGGCAGCGTGACCAGCATCGGAGAGGAAACGTTCTCCATGTGTATCTGCCTGACAGATATTTATTTCGATGGTACTTACGAGCAGTGGAATGCAATCAGCAAGGGTGAGGGCTGGATCAACAGTTACATCAATTATACCGTTCACTGCACCGATGGTAATTACAAAATGTAGGCATTGAGCCGAAAGTAGGGAGCAGGGCTAATCGCCCTGCTCCCATTTTTATCTCTCAGAAAATGCCGCTGCAAGCCGCCGGCTTCGCAACCCCCACACCTTTCGGTGTGGGGGTTCTTGTTGGTATTGACATTTCATCATTCGTCAGATCTCCGTTGCCGAAAATGGGGATCATTTCTCCCAAATAGGTTGGCTCCGGCTGGAAAATACCTGTAAAAAAGTCTTTATTCCGTGCCAGAATTTCCCGTACATCCCGATAGGTCTGACCTGCGTAACTGTGGTAGTCCGCCGCCACGCCCACCGCCTCCAGCCCTAACGCATTGGCGATGTGCAGTGCCCGGTACAGGTGATATTTCTGGGTGACGATAACCACTTTTTTCACCCCGAACACTTCCTTCGCCCGATAAAGGCTCTCGTATGTAGAAAACCCGGCATGATCCATAAACACATCCGCAGATGCAATGCCTGCATCCAGAGCGAACTGCTTCATGGTGTTCACTTCGTCGTAATTGTCCCGGCCATGGTCGCCGCTCATCAGCAGTTTGGGAGCCGCCCCTGCTTCGTACAGTTCCACCCCTCGCCGTAGGCGGTCGTGGAGCATATCGCTGGGTGTACCATCATCCCTGACAAGGCAGCCCAATACCAGGATGCAGTCGGCACTGTAATTTGTCATTTCCTCCGGCGGCAGGATCTGATCTTTGGTACTGAGCACCACATAGCCATTGATCCCCCATGCTCCCAGTGCCACCGCCGCCATCAGTGACAGCAGGATCAGTCCAACCACCAGCCATTTTTTCCTTTTCATATGCGTCCCCCCTTTTCCTCATTGTAGCAACCTTGCAGACAGAACGCAAGAGTCCTCTTGACAAAAATTCTTTCTGCAACGATAATAAAAGAAAAAATGAAAAGGGCATTTTATGAGTTATATTATCTTCGACATGGACGATACCCTCCTCAATAACCACCGTCAAATCAGCGATTACACCCTGA
>CAZPJH010000012.1:0-29075 GCA_964586875.1 uncultured Oscillospiraceae bacterium | reverse complement strand
TCAAATTTCTTTTTGAAACCCAGTTTTCGGCCTTGCGCCTCAAGCGCTTGCATATAATACCATCTACTTCCTCAATTGTCAAGCCCTTTTTCGACTTTTCTACATCTTTTTTTCGTACCACAAGAGTTTGTGTCATCCTGTTTATTTTCGCCCTAGATATAAGTCATGTTTCTGGTAATTTTGCCACATCCATGATTACTTTTTCCCATTTCTTCATCAAAAAGGCGGCGATCCGTTTATTTCTGATTTCGTTTATCTTTTGGTTTTAACGCCGGATCGCGAAATTTTTGCGCTTTTAATTTTCTGCGGATCACGCCTCCCCCACCAATGCGTAAATAAGCCACGCCCATGCTACGCAGTTTAGCCAGATGCAGCAACAGGATCGTCACCCCTGCCAGAATTCCCCAAACACCGAACACCGCTGCCACCAGTCCCAGACCAAATCGCCACAATCGAATCGCCTGTGCCAAATCACGATTGGGCAGCACAAATCCGCAAACACCCGCTATGCTCACGACCACCAAAATCACCGGTGAGATCAGTCCTGCCTCCACTGCCGCCGTTCCCACAACAATACCGCCAATGGTGGACACCGCCTGTCCCACTGCCTGTGGCAAATGGATTCCCGCCTCCTGAAGCAATTCATAGGAAATCAGCAAAGCCAACGCTTCGGTAGCAGCATGAAAAGGTACTTCCCTCCTGCTCTCTATTACAATGTATAGAAGCTTTTCCGGAAGCCAATTCTGATGGAACGTAACGGCAGCAATATATATCGCCGGAAGAAGTAGACTTAAAATCAACGCACCGTAACGCAGTAATCGAATACAAGATGCGCTCAAAAAATCTCTGCTCCGATCCTCCTGGCTCTCCATCAAATAACCAAAATCCACAGGTGCAAGGTATGCCAGCGGCAGTCCATCGATCAGCAGCCCTACCCGTCCATCCAAAATGCCCTGGCAAAACCGGTCAGTCCGTTCCGTGTATTGCATCAAGGGAAAAGCTGTATTCCGTGACCCTGTCACATATTCCTCCACCGCTGAGGGAGAAATAAAACCATCAATATCGATCTGTTGCAGACGCTGTACCATTTTATCCACAAGTTCAGTGTTTGTGATCCCTTTCAAATAAACCACTGATACATTGGTCAGGCTCCGCCGACCTACTTTTAATTCCTGAAATCGCAATTCTGGGCTGCGTAAATGGCGGCGGATCAGGGATGTATTGGATCGAACAGTTTCTACAAAAGCATCTTTGGGGCCTTTTACGGTGTTTTCAACCTCAGGTGCGGAGATGCTACGTTTTTCTCCGGTCTTGACTTCGTAAGCAATGGCACCCACATTCGGAAAGAGGACAACACAAAAGCCATTGACTAATTTTAACGCAACCGTATCCAGATCGGGACAATCATCCGCAACAGAATTATACACCCTTCCGTGGCTCGCCTGTTCATACAGTTCCCTCATGGATGCCCCCATCAATTGCTGGCAAATGGGCTTAAAAATATACTCCGATGCATCGCCGCCGGAAATTAGACCATCAATTGCATAAGCATACAGCAGGGCATCGCCACATCGAAGCTGCCGAACGATAAAATCAGAAGTACCTTCAAAAATCCTGCGTATATTTTGATCCGTCAGCTCGCCGGGATACATTCTATTCTTCAAAAGACTCACCTCTGGGCTAGTTTATCCCGGGAAGCGAAAAATATCCAAATCATCCATATGCAAAAAATATCATTGCGAAGCCAATGGTCACACCGGCTTCGCAATCTGTTTCCTTTTAGGTTGAAATAAAAAGTTTTAGAGGTAAAGATTCCCACGTCGGGCTACGCCCTCCTCGGAATAACAGGAGGATGGGTACTTCTTTGACAGGTTAAGAAACCAGATGACTTTTGTCATCTGGTTTCTTTCAATTCCCACAGTTTGATCTGACTGGCTTTTTCATACAGGCGCAGATAGCTGTCATAACGGGTCGGCTCGATCTGCGCCGTATCCAGCGCCGCTCGAACTGCACAGCCGGGCTCTTTTCGATGGGTGCAATCCCGGAACTGGCATTTCCCCAGATAAGGTTGAAAATCAGGGAAGGCATATTGCAGGTTTTCCTTCAACATCACATCCATCTGATCGGTGTCAAAAGAGGAGAATCCCGGTGTATCCGCCACATATGTGTCCTCATCCAGCCTGTAAAGCTCCACATGACGAGTCGTATGACGGCCACGCCCCAGTTTTTCCGACACTTCACCGGTAGCCAGCGCCAATTGAGGAGATAGTCTATTCAGCACGCTGCTTTTCCCCACGCCAGAATTGCCGGTAAACGCTGCCAGTTTTCCCTGCAACAGCTGACGCAGTTGTTCCACACCTTCGCCTGTTTCGGCGCTGGTCTGTATAACAGAAAAACCTGCATGACGATATATTTTCGCCAAATTCAGTCCCGGATCCAGGTCACATTTATTCACGCAGATGCACACCTCTACCCCCTGGTCGCCTGCAATGGCAGCTACACGATCAATGAGGAACGGCTCAGTGACAGGGTTTACGTTCGCTGCGAACACCACAAGTACATCCACATTGGCAACTGCAGGACGGACAAAGCAGTTCTTTCTCGGCAAAATCTTCTCCACCATGCCTTTTCCCCGCTCCAAGGTGATCTCCACCATATCGCCGGTCAAAGGTGTTTCCGCTCCCCGACGCAAATGTCCCCTGCCACGGCAGGTGACCAGTCCATCCTCTGTCTGTACATCATAAAAGCCGCTTAACGAACGAAGAATTCGCCCTGTTTTTCTCTCATTTCCCTGCATTAAAATTCACCGTCAAAGTTTGATATAGTTTTCCGTCGATATACACTTGGCAAATCTGCTCTCCCCGACCACACAACTGAAATGCAGCCGTAGCCTTATATGGTTCCATCTTCTGATCTGCCACCACCGGGCGGCCATCCAGCAAGATGGTCAGATAATAACTTTCCGTTCGCACAGGAAGATCGAACGTACAATTGATGACTGTCGCACCAGCAGCACAGGTAATGTAGATCGGTGTATTCACATCCACCATCTGCCCCGGTTCTACGCTCTGCCCGATCACTGTGCCCGGCGGTATCATCTGTTCCTGCTCGATCCACTGCACTTTTTGAAATCCTTGGTTATCCAGGATCTCCTGCGCTTGCCGCCGTGTCAGATCCACCAGCTTTTCCATTTTTACCTGCTTGACCAGAGGGCAGATCGTATCATCTACCGAAGGCTGGATCACATCGATCACCCCACCGCTTGATGCCGCGGCTGTATCCGACAGAGTGGTCTTTTCTTCCTTTGCGGTACCCACAGTCTGCTGGGCGACCGGCCTGTCGGCGTTCTCACCCATGGAGAAATAATCCTCTTCTGTAAGCAATATCATAAAAATGATGATCGCCACAATGGCTGCTACCGAGCAGAAAATAATCGCAATGGTCGTGGTTTTATCCTTCTTCGGCTGGTCATTTTCAAATATATCGTCCTGTTTGGATGGCGTTTGGGGCACTTCATTCCAATCCGCTTCCTGCCGCAGTGGCTGCATAACTCTGGTCTGATCCACATCAGAGGTAGGCTGAATGGGATGGATCTGCAAATTGGGGCGGCGTTCCGGTATCAAAGGCAGCTCCACTGTTTGGAAAGTAATGCCCGGATTTTTCCGAAAAGCATCCAGATCCTCCAGCAACGCTGTTGCATTGATATACCGATCCTGCAAGTCATGGGCCATTGCCTTCATAATGATCTGCTCCAACCCCTTGGGAATCATGGGATTGATGCTGGACGGGCGTGGTGCGCCACCGTTGATATGCTGGATCGCCACCGCCACCGGGGACTCCCCATCATAAGGCGTACGGCCTGTGATCATTTCATACATCACAACACCCAAAGAGTACAGGTCCGATCGGTTGTCCACCCGGCCACCTTTGGCCTGTTCGGGAGATATGTAGTGAACAGAGCCCAATGCTTCCTTGGTCATCGTGTTGTTGTTTTCCATCATACGGGCAATACCGAAGTCAGCCACTTTGACAGATCCATTTTTCAGCACCATTACATTATGGGGCTTGATATCCCGATGAACAAGGCCCCTGCTGTGGGCGTGTTCCAATGCACGGGCAATATGGGTGGCAAAATGGACTGTTTCACGCCAATTAAGCACACCCTTCTTTTCCATATACTGTTTCAACGTAATGCCATCGATCAGTTCCATCACGATATAGTCCTGATCTTCTGTACTGGAAACATCATAGACCGACACAATATTGGGATGGCTCAGCATGGCGACCGCCTGACTTTCGGCATGAAAGCGGCGGCAAAAGTCTTCATCTTCCAGATTTTCGTCTTTCAGAATTTTGATCGCTACCAAACGATTTAAGCGATGGCAGCGTGCTTTATAAACGACGGCCATTCCACCGGAACCGATCACTTCCAAAATCTCATATCGGTTATCCAGCAACCGTCCAATGTACCTATCCATAAATAATGCTCCTTTCTGCCCACTTAGGTCTGTAGCAGAAGGCAGGTCACATTATCCGGTGCCCCTCGGTTAATGGCAATATCCAAAAGTCTTTGGCAGCAGGCTTCCCGTTGTGCGCCGTGTACCACTTCAAACAGGATCTCCTGTTCATCCACTAAATTCGAAAGGCCATCGCTGCACATCAAAATACATTCTTCGCCCATCAGATTCAGATGGAACACATCGCATTCCACAGCCGGATCCGTTCCGATGGCTCGGGTGATCAAATTCTTACCGGGATAGGACTTGGCCTCTTCCACGGTCAGTTCTCCACGATCGATCATCATTTGCACGATACTGTGATCTTGTGTCACAGCACGAATGCCGTCCGCTCCGACATGATAGGCACGGCTGTCGCCAACATTCACGATGGTAACACGTGTTTCCTCCATCAATGCCGCCACCAGGGTAGTACCCATGCCTGCGAAGTCAACAAACTGCCCGGCCTGATCATAGACTGCAAAGTTCACCAGTTTTACAGCGCAGCGGAGCATATTATCCACGTCTTCCTGACTCATGCCTGATCGCCAGGAAGCACGGATCTCCTGCGTGAACACCTCTACCGCCAAGGCGCTTGCTACATTGCCGGACTTTGCACCGCCCATACCGTCGCACACAACGCCCAACATGCAGTGATCGTCCAGCTGCTCTATGATGTAGGAATCTTGATTTTGTGGGCGAACACAGCCCTGATGGGTAATTCCCCAGCTATGCATGAACACGCATTCCCCTTTCACGAGATCGTTTTTGCTTCTTTTGCTTCCTTCCTACGCAACTGTCCACAGGAAGCATCAATGTCGCCGCCCAATGTGCGGCGTACAGTGGCGGTCATGCCACCGTCTTCCAAAATTTGTTGAAATCTGGCCACTGCTTTTTTGCTACTGGGTTTCAGTGGACTTTCCTCCACGTGATTAAGCGGGATCAGATTAAAATGAGCAGGAAGGCCTTTCAATCTGTGCAGCAATTCCCGGGCATCCTCTTCTCTGTCGTTTACACCATCGATCATAGCGTACTCAAAAGAGATCCGGCGTGAAGTGGCAGCATAGTACCGCCGACAGGCATCGATCAATTCCCGGGAGGGATATGCTCTGTTCACAGGCATAATCTGATCACGAATGGCATCGTTGGGTGCATGCAGGGATACAGAAAGTGTCAACTGCAGTTTCAACTTTGCCAATTCATCGATTTTCGGCACCAAACCGCAGGTTGACAAACTAATATGTCGCATGGAAATATTCATTCCATCAGCACTGTTGACCAACTGTAAAAAACGCATGACGTTTTCAAAATTATCCAGCGGTTCCCCAATGCCCATCAATACGATATGAGAAATGGGCAGGCCGGAATCCACCTGGGTGAACAGCACTTCATCCAGCATTTCATAAGGTTCCAGCTTACGGACGAGTCCACCAATGGTGGAGGCGCAGAACGCGCAGCCCATACGGCATCCTACCTCCGTTGAAATGCAGACGGTATTTCCATAGTGATAGCGCATCAGCACCGTTTCTACACAGTTACCATCGGACAAACGCCAAAGATACTTGATGGTTCCATCCAGTTTCGACTCCTGCTTTCGCACCACCTGCGGTGTGTAAAGCGGACTATCCTGCTGCAACTGCCGGCGCAGAGTCTGAGGAATATTGGTCATCTCATCATAACTGCCCACGCCTTTGTGCAGCCAGGTGTACACCTGCTTTGCTCGAAATGAGGGCAGCCCCATCTGTTTAAAATATGCTGTCATTTCGCTGAGGGTCATGGATTTTAAATGCATAATTTCCTCCGAAGTCGTGCAATAAAAAAGCCGTCCGTGTCGTACTCCCCAGGCACCAGTGCCAGCATTCCCGTTGTATTCGCAGGGAAAACCGAGGGTAGCGGCAACGGCTCCAACTCATAATCCGGATTGTTTTTCAGAAACTGCTCCACCACTCCTTCATTTTCAGCACGCACCAGCGTACAAGTGGAATAGATGAGTGTTCCGCCGGAGCAAACATAGCGTGCCTGGTTTTCCAGGATCTTCAGTTGCAATGCCGGCAGGCTTTCCATTTCCCGGATGTTTTTATAGCGAATATCCGGTTTTTTGCGGATAATTCCGAAGCCGGAACAGGGAACATCGCAAATCAGGGTATCAATTTTGCGCTCCCATTCAGGCACAAATTCCGTTGCATCCAGTTTTTTCGCCGTTAAATTAGCGATCCCAAGGCGCTGGGCACCGGCTGCGATCAGTTCCTTCTTGTGGTCGTAAATATCACAGGAAGTAATGCTGCCTTTACCACCCATGGCGATGGCTGCGGCAAAACTTTTTCCACCGGGTGAAGCACAGCAATCCAGCACAGCTGAATCCTTTTCAGCAGATAATTGTGCACACAGAACACTCAATTTTGCTGCACAATCCTGCACATAAAACAGACCTTCTTTAAAAGATGGCAGGTTTTCCAGGTTCCCTGTGCCGCTCAGGATCAGGCAGTCAAGCATCCAACTGTGGTTTCCGACAGAAACCCCTTCCTCTTCCAACCGAGCTGCCAAAGCCTGGGCAGTAGTTTTCAGGGTGTTGACCTGAACCACCGTATCCGGCACTTCATTATCAGCCTTCAACATCTGCTCGATGCGTTCTTTTCCAACATAGCTTTTCAGTAAATCGATCAGCGCCTGTGGATGGCTGTATTTTTCCTGCCAGCCGGTAGGCTCTGTGATCGTGCCCACCGAGCGAACTGCATTTCGCAAAACACCGTTGACCAGTCCCGGAGCAAAACGCTGCTTGGGACAGTATTTTTTTGCAAGATCCACCGATTCATTGACGGCAGCTGACTGTGGCACTCTGTCCATCTCATAGATCTGGTACAAGCCCAGATGCAGAATATCCCGAATGATCGGATGCAAAGATTTGACCTTTCCTGTCAGCAGTTGCTGCAGGTAAAAATCCAACTTGTAGCGGTTTTGCACAACGCCGTAGCAAAGTCGAGTGGCCAAGGCTGCATCCCGCTTGTCCAGCCGATCCCGCTGAATGTGATTTTTGAGCAGACCATTTGACCAACCTTCTTCCTGCCGTCCGGCGATCAGAACATTCAGGGCAGTTTCTCTGGCTCCCATGGTCATCCCTCCAACGGATGTCCCCGGAAATAGTCCGGCGCAGCCATCCGTTTGCCGCCCTCAGCCTGTAAAACACGAATTTCCACCGCACCTTCCGCACAAGCGATCCGAAGTCCGGTTTTCGTCAGTCCCAAGATCTCCCCAGGCATACCGCTTCCTTCTGTTAAGACGGTTTCATGGATCTTGAATAAAGTTCCGCCAATGCTCGCCGTAGCGGTGGGCCAGGGATTCAATCCACGCACATGGTCGTGTACCTGCTGAGCAGTCTGTGTCCAGTCGATCGGACACATGGATTTATTCAGCATAGGCGCAAAGGTGGCCTGCTTGTGATCCTGAGCCATGGCCACAACTGTGCCCTCTTCCACATTCACAAGTGTACAGCTCAACAGATCAGCGCCCAAGATCGCCAGCCGATCCAGCAGTTGCCCTGCAGTTTCATTTTCACCTATGGCCGTTTCGGAAACACCGATCACATCCCCTTCGTCCACCCCCAGCGACATATACTGGGCAGAAACACCGGTCTTCTTTTGTCCATCTAACACAGCCCACTGGTAGGGAGCCGACCCCCGATACTGGGGCAAAATACTGGCATGGATATTGATACAGCCCTTAGATGGGATATCCAGCACCTGCTGCGGCAAAATCCGGCCATAAGCTACCACAGCGATCACATCCGGCTTCAACCGGCGCAGCTGTTCCACTGCACCTTCATCTTTCAATGTTTCCGGCTGAAAAACCGGGATGTCCTTTGAAATTGCCAATTCTTTCACAGGAGAGAAGACCATTTTCATACCGCGGCCCTTCGGACGATCCGGCTGGGTATAAACACCGACCACCTGAAAACCATCTTCCAATATTTTATTCAAACAGGTAGCAGCAATATCCGGTGTTCCCATAAAAACAATACGCATCTTCAGTCCCCCTTCGGTTATTTTAATATCTTTCCAATTCTTTTTCTGTCAAAAAGCGGTCCATGACCTGCGTATATAGTATTCCATCCAAATGATCGATCTCATGGCAGAAGCAACGGGCGATCAACTCTTCCCCCTCCACCTCAAACCAGTTGCCATTCCGATCTTGGGCACGGACCTTTGCCCAATAGGGACGTTTTACCAGGCCATACTTGCCCGGCACACTGAGGCATCCTTCTGCGCCTTCCTGCTCGCCGTCGGTGGCCAGCAGTTCCGGGTTGATCAGTTCCAAAATCTCTTCGCCCACGTCCACCAGCACCACACGGCGCAAAATTCCCACCTGAGGAGCTGCCAAACCAACACCATTGGAGTCGATCAGCGTTTCACGCATATCATCCAGCAGTTTATGGAGCTTCTTATCAAAGTCTGTCACCGGTCTGCACACTTTATGAAGTGCAGGATCTTTGTCTGTTAAAATCTTACGTAATCCCATATCTTTCTCTCCTTAGCCATCAAATCCGTTGATATCGATAAACGCATTTACGCCTCGGTTTGCGGCATCCTTTCCAAACTGACGCAGCAAATGCGCCAAAAGCAGCCGCAATGGACGGGTCATATGACAACGAATGGTCAATCGATCTCGGAAATTATAGTTTATTTTCGGTACCGGACAAGGTGCCGGCCCCAAAACCGTACACTGTTCCGTTTCATAGTCAGGCAGTTGCAGGCAAGAGAGCAAACTGTCACGAAATTTCGCTGCACTTTGCAACACTCGTCCCTCGTCCTGGCCAATAAAGATCACCTCTGCCATATCCGCAAAGGGCGGATTGCCCAGCATCTGCCGCAGAGATATCTCCAGCTCATAAAAGCCATCGTAATTCTGCTGTGCCGCCAAATGCAACACCGGATGTTCCGGAACAAGTGTCTGGATCACTGCCTGTCCTGCACTTTGACCGCGGCCTGCCCGACCGACCACCTGCGTCAGCATGTTAAATGTTGTTTCCGCCGCCCGATAAGACCCGGAATACAGGCTCAGATCTCCGTCCAGCACCCCCACCAAGGTCACATCCGGTAAATTCAACCCTTTGGCCACCATCTGTGTACCGAGCAGCACCGGTGTGTGTTCCCGCTGAAATCTCTGAAGAATATCTTCATGCGTATTGGATGCTGTTACGGTATCGGCATCCATCCGTGCCACTTCCCACTGGGGAAACCATTCCGAAAGTTCCTGCTGAACCTTCTGAGTACCCGTACCAATGGGTTTCAGTCTACCTCCGCAGCTACAGCGTTTGGCTGCACTTTGGGAATATCCGCAGTAATGGCACATCAGCCGTTCATTGGCACTATGATAGGTCAGCCTTGCGCTGCATCGAGGGCATTCGGGAGCCTGACCGCAATCCACACAAACCAGTGCCCTGCTGTTGCCCCGTCGATTTAAAAAGAGAATGGTCTGCTTTCCGTCTTGATAAACGTCCTGCATGGCCTCCCGCAATTCCAAGCTGAAGCTTGTCCCATTGCCTTCTTTTAATTCCTGGCGCATATCCACCAGTTTCACATCGGGCAGTTGTCGGCCGTTGTATCGGTTTTTCAGCCGATACAGCCGGTAACGTCCCTGCTTCGCATGATACATGGTTTCAATACTGGGGGTAGCAGAACCCAACACCACCAAGGCTTTTTCTTTGACCCCACGCCACAAGGCCACTTCTTTGGCCGAGTAGCGGGGATTATTTTCCGATTGGTAGGAATGCTCCTGCTCTTCATCTATGATAATGAGTCCCAAATTTTCCGTCGGCGCAAACACTGCTGAGCGAGTACCCACAATGACCGTGGCATCTGCAGAGCGCACCCGTTTCCACTGGTCATAACGTTCTGCCATGGTCAGGCTACTGTGCAGCACAGCGACAGTCTGTCCAAAATGCCCGGCCAACAGGCCGATCAGCTGTGGCGTCAATCCAATTTCCGGCACCATTAAAAGCGCACTTTTCCCCTGATCCAATGCATGACGGATCAGTTTCAGATACACCGCTGTTTTTCCCGAACCGGTAACACCGTATAACAGCGCACTGCCGGGATTATCCTGCCGCATCTGTTGTGACAGCCCATCAAACGCCGCCTGCTGCTCCTCATTTAGGATCAGCGGGCCATCCACCTGTGCCGGGCGAATTTCACGACACCGCAGGACCGGTCGCCGGGACAGTGTAACATACCCCAGATCTGCTAAACGCCGAACAGTTGCAGGCTTTGCACCGGTAAAATAACACAGTTCCTTCACCGAAACCGTCCCCAAGGAACAAAGCAGTTCCAGCACTGTACGCTGCATTGCTGCCGACTTCGGTCGATGAGCAGCAAACTCCATGGCTTCCTCTACAGATGCGGCAAGGGTTGCGATCTGTTCTGTTTTATCGCCGATTCTGTGCAAAAAGTCCGTTTGTGCTGTGACCCACTTTTTCCGAAGCAGATAGGCCAGTGCTGTTTCCAGTCGCTGTGCTTCCGGCAACAACCGGCGCAGTACATCTTCCTCCGCTTCTGCACCCAAGTCCTCTAAAAAATACAGCAATGCCCGTGCATCTTCCTGACGGATGTTTTTCTCCTTCCAGCTTCGATCCGCTGTCAAGGACACCACATTCTTTGCCTGAAAATTCAAGCCCGAGGGCAGCATCCCGCGCAAAGCCTCATAAAATGTGCAAAAATAACGCTCCCGCATAAATGCCGCAAGACGCAGCATTTGCTGCGTCAGTACAGGTGTTTCATCCAGGAGCAAATCTATGGCCTTTAAATCTTGATCTTCTCCCGGTTCCACAGTCAGCACAACGCCCTCTGTCCGGCGATTTCCCCGGCCAAAGGGCACCTGCACCCGAACACCGGGCTGTACTGACATTCCGTCGGGAATACGATAGGAATAGGGCTTGTCAATGGCAAAAGTAGCCGCAGCAACGGCGATCTTTGCAATCATGACAACCCCTCCTTTCCTTTATCAGCGCATATACTCTTCTTTCAGCGTAGCAGTCAGCTTACCATCTGCCACTTCCCGAACAGCCAAAGTAACCGGCTTTTCCGGCAATTCTTCTTCCAGCATTTCGGCTTCTTCTGCCAGCTGGCGAGCACGCTGCGCCACTACATTCACCAGCAAATAACGACTTCCCACATGCTTGAGCATATCTGCTACGGGGGGATACAACATAAGAATTTCCTCCAAATAATTATTTCTTCATTTCTTCCCGGATGATATGTACCACTTTCTGCACGCTATCTTCCAGTACATCGTTGACAACAACATAATCATATTTGTCCATCTGAGTGCTTTCCCAGGCGGCACGCTCCTTACGCAGTTTCATCTGCTCTTCGGAGGTATCATTGCGGCCACGCAGCCGCTGCTCCAGCACTTCCAAGGAAGGCGGTGCAATATAAATCAGGGTCGCTTCCGGGAAAATATCCCGAACGCGCAGTGCCCCCACCGGCTCAATATCCAGAAGCATGGCACCGGTTTTTGTTTTATTGATGATCTCAGACTTCAGCGTGCCATAGTAATTACCCATATGGTAATCATGCTCTACAAAAGCACCTTGCATAATCATCTGTTTAAAAGCATCTTCCGACACAAAGAAGTATTGCACACCGTTGGTTTCCCCCGGTCTGGGTGGACGACTGGTGGCAGAAACAGAAAATTGCAGTTCCGGCATTTGGGCCATTACACGCTTCAAAATTGTGCTTTTTCCCACACCGGAGGCACCGGAGATCACAAAAAGGTGTCCTGTCATTGCTCTTCCTCCTGATTATCAAGCTCCTGCTTGTCTTCCCATCGAGCGGAAATGGTTTCCGGCGCAATGGCAGATAAAATCACATGATCTGTGTCCATCAGGACTACCGTCTTGGTCTTACGGCCATAGGAGGCATCGATAAGCATACCACGATCTCGGGCATCTTGGATCACGCGCTTGATCGGCGCCGAATCCGGAGCTACAACAGCCAGTACCCGAGCGGCCGATACCATGCTGCCAAAACCGATGTTTATGAGTTTCATTTGCTTACCTCTTACTCGATGTTTTGGGTCTGCTCACGAATCTTTTCCAATTCCGCCTTGATCTCCACCACAATTCTTGCCAGGCGCACATCCGTACACTTGGAACCAATGGTGTTGGCTTCACGATTCATTTCCTGCAGCAAGAAATCCAGTTTTCTGCCCACAGCGCCGCCGGTAGTCAGCATGGTGTTCATCTGCTGCAAATGACTACGCAAGCGAACCGTTTCCTCGTCCACAGCCACCTTGTCTGCAAAAATAGCAGCCTCAGTCAGGATACGGCTCTCATCAATCGATGTAGATGCCAATACCTCTTTCAGTTTATTTTCCAATCGCTGGCGATAATCTTCCACTGTCTGAGCATTCCCGGCTTCCACCTGGGAAACCAGCCCCTCAATGGTTGCACCCCGACTACGCAGATCCGCTTCCAACGCCTTGCCTTCTGTTGTACGCATGGCATCAAAGCTTTCCAGTGCCTGAGCCACCACGCTCATCAGATCTGCAAGCAAAGCCTCCTCATCCACCTCCGGCTTTTCAACGGAGAAAACTTCCGGCATCCGGGACAGCAGGGAAACGCTGATATCATCCTTTACCGGGTAGCTTTCTACCATCTGCTTCATCGCTGCCAGATAGCCTTCCACCACAGCAGTATTCAACAAAACTGTGGCTTCCACACCGTTTTCGGAATGGATGGTGATGAATACATCCACCTTGCCCCGGGAGATCGCATTTTTCACTGCCTGCTTCACAGTCTCTTCACCAAAAGACACCGTTCTGGGCAACTTGACACTGCAATCCAGATAACGATTATTTACAGAGCGCAATTCTACCGTAAATTGACGTCCATTGACAGTCTGTACGGCACGGCCATAGCCGGTCATGCTTTTGATCAATTCCATTATCCCCTTTTTCTCTCATTTTCATCAGGCATTCTGTTGTGCAAAGCCTGTAATGGTATAAACCATTTTATTGGTCAGGTATCGGTCAATCCGGCGCACCGGAAGCATACTGAGCGCAAAAGCGCACAGACTGACCAGAATTCCCTTTCCCCACAGGTGTTCCCCCAGCAAATAGCCTAGCAGGAACATAACCAGTGGCAAAATATACAGCACCGTTGCCGCTTTCAGCACAGGCGTGGAAGCCGACTGGATCTTCACCAGATCCCCGGGTTTGGCGTCAATGGGGTTGCCGGCCCGCAAAACCAGCGTTTCCTTAGCCGCACCACAACCGGAACATTGATGGCAATCCCCGGAGCAGGCACTTTCCCGCACACGGATCACTTCTGCCATACCATCCGGCAACAGTCTGCGGACACGAACGATCTGCTCCATTTACCCCTCCGCATCCTGCAGAGAAATGTTGACATTGCTTCTCAATACCGATACACGCAGATATTCATAGCCCTGTACGGTATAGACGATGGATGTACTATCTGGTTGGCTTTCCAGCTTGCTGCAGTCCATCAGGATCATCAAATCGTCCATATTCAGTTGATCCAGAACATCCTTCGGCCCCCAGATGGCTAATTCCTGGGTGCCTAAAATGGCCGCAGAGAACCCTTCCGGGATCTGAGTCAGCTGAAAACGCTCTTTGCTCAGGATCAACGGCTTACTTTCCATGATGGGTATACCGATCTGAATGTCGATCTTCTCTTTGCATTTGACCCCCTGGGGCAATGGCAGTGACAGGGTGGCTGTGCTTGTCTGCTGATAGTCGCTCAGCTTGATCACAAATGTAAATTGACCGTTGGTAAACTGATCATCCAGCCGTGCAAGTGCCTCATCACTGCCGATCAAGGTGATTTCTTTCACCGGTGTTAAGGTGACCATTTCTTCCAGCAGGCCACTGTTTTCCATGTCCAGCACATAGTTCAGGGCGATCTTTTTGAACTTATAGACCTCCACCACGGCGGAAACTTCCGTCACGTTCATGGAAACAAATTGGTCATTGACCAGCGGCTGAGAATTGGATCCGTAAAGTGTCAGGGCATAATCCCCAACGAAGCTGGTCATTCGCCCGGACAGATCCACGGTAATACCTGCATAGGCGATCTGATCAATGGTATTTTTCGGGCCTTTCACCGTCACCGATGTGTGATCCATGGTCGTTGCTTCCTTGTCTGCCTCGTACCCTTCATGGACCGATCCGGTATAAATGACCTGAACCGGAATATTTTTAGAACTCTGCTCTTCCACCACCACCGTGATATATTCCGGATTTTGATGCACAACTTTAGCCGTACCGGATTGATAAGATACCGTACAGGCCAGTTTGTGTTCTCCGGGCTGGGTGATCTTGGAAAGATCCGCAATAATGGTGATGTTGGAACTATCCAACTTGCTCAAATCGGAACGATTGCCGTTGAGCGTCAGATCCATTTTCAGATTTTTGGTATCGGATACAATGATCAAATTCTGGGCATCCAGATGATCCGCTCCTACCAGTTCCACAGGAACATTGTAATAAATCGACTCCGATTCCGGGCTGATGACAGTCACCACATACAGCCACAGGCCAAAGGAAATCACAAAAGAGAGGATCAGCGTCAGTATCTTGCTTTTCATCACTTGCTTCCTCCCTTTTTGCCTTTACGCAGCTTCTGGCGCAACTTGACAGCCAAACTTTCCTGCTGATTTTGATCATCAGGCATCAACTCTGTATACAGCAGACGTTCCAGCATTTGGGGTGCCAAATGGCGCTTGAGCATGCCGCCCACAGCAACAGAAATCGTACCCGTTTCCTCAGATACGATCACCACCACTGCATCGGATACTTCACTGATGCCGACACCGGCCCGATGTCGGGTGCCAAGGTCCGCGCTCAGGCGTTTGCTTTCCGACAGGGGGAGCACGCATCCGGCAGCGGCCACACGGCCGTCACGGATCACCACAGCACCATCGTGCAATGCCGCTTTTACGAAAAATATATTACGCAGCAACTGCTCAGACACCTGTGCATCCACCGCAGTACCGGTCTTGCAATACTCTTCCAGTTCGTTATCTCTGGAAAAAACGATCAGCGCACCCATACGATCTTTGCTCAGCTGTTCGCAGGCCAGCACCGTCTGAGTGATCACAGCTTCATAGGCCTGGCCATGGCTGCTTTCCACTCCGAAAAGCTTTCCGAATTTCACATTACCCACATGATCCAGGATCCGCCGCAGTTCCGGTTGGAATAAAATGACCAAAGCGATCAATCCCACGGACAAAATCTGCTCCAGCAGGAAATGGAAGGTATGGATCCGCAGTACATCCGTCAGCCAAAACACCACAAATACCAGAACAATGGCACGAACGATCTTCATCGTGCCGGCAGAACGCAGCAGGGGCAAAAGTCTGTATATCAAATATGCAACTAAAATAATATCCACATAGTCCGACCAACGCATATTAGTCAATTCCTGGACAACAGCATCATAGAAATCCATATACCGCACCCACCGCCTTTGCCTTCCGTGTCGATGTCTAAACAAACAGAGTCCATATGCACCCTATTATTTTATCCATTATAACGGATTTCGCCGGCAATGGCAATAGAAAACAGAAAAATATTTTACATAATTTTATTTCAATTTTGCCATGATTTTTAGAAAAAATGTCGTTTGTGAAGGGACAGCATCGTGGCCAAAGCTAACTCTCACTGTTCCACTTTCCAATGTTCCTGCACTTTGATGGGCCAGCGGCGCACAGTGCAGACCCGCTCGAACTGCAATTCCCTGTTTTGCCAGATACTCAGCCGTTTCTTCGCAATCGCCGGAAGGCAAAAATGACAGTGTTCCCCCCTGATGGGCTCCGGAAAACACCGTAAACCCCATCCGCTTCAACCCTTCGGCGCAGGCAGCAGCCTGACGTTGCTGCCGTTCCAGTATCCGTCTATGACCAACTTGGTTTACATAACGCATTCCAGCATACAGTCCGGCAATTCCCGGCACATTCACCGTCCCGGCCTCTGCCCGATCCGGCAAGAAATCCGGCATCTGCTGTTGGATGGACATACTTCCGGTTCCGCCATAAAGCAAAGGCTCCGGCAACTGTCCGCACAGCAACAATCCGGTTCCCTGGGGCCCCAGTAATCCCTTGTGCCCCGGCATGGCAATAAAATCTGCCCCCAATCGCTGAAAATCGATCTCCAGCATTCCGGCCGACTGGGCGGCATCTATAATAAACGGTACTGCATACGCCTTACACAGTGCCGCCATCTGCTCCACCGGTAAAATATACCCAAAAACATTGGATACATGGGTAAAAATCGCAACATTCACTCCTTTTTTTAACTCATCCTCAAATTCGGAAAGGGTATTATCCCAATCAAACAGGCGTTTTCCTGCAACATGAAGCTTCACCCCCAACGCTTGCAGCGGACGGGTCACCGCATTGTGTTCAAACCCGGAGATCAGCACGCTGTCTCCGGGCTTTACCAATGTGCGTATGGCAATGTTCAGTCCATGGGTGCAGTTGGATGTGAAAACCACCTGCTCCGCCTGGCAGTGAAACAGTTTCCCCGCCATTTCCCGACAGGCATACACCGTTTGCGCCGCAGCCATGGCCGCCGGATAGCCCCCACGACCGGGATTCGCACAGCGATCCATGGCCTGCAACATGGCCTGTCGCACCATTGGCGGTTTATGGAAAGATGTCGCTCCGTTATCCAGATAAATCACAGTTCCACCTTCTCCCCTGTTTCAGCATTGTATACATTCTGATATCGAATCGCTGCCTGTTCCAGCAATCCCAATGCCCACAACCGGTCTGACGAACGCAATCGCAGACAATATCCGCAGCCCTGCTGCCCCATTCGGCGTGGTGTCCGCTGCAACCCTGCCTCCACACCGCCACTGCGAAGCACTTGCAGCGCTCGCTGTGCCGGAGTGATGGATCGAAAAGTAATACAATCCATGCTCATATGGCAAAACCTCCCGGACTAATCTATGTCCGGGAGGCGAATTATGTGCTTTCTTTTGTTTTCTTAGGATGTTTGGCCGATAATGCACGCCAAGCCAGCCAGCCGAGGATCGTCCCTGCTGTATTGAGCAACAGATCATCTACATCGCAGGCCCCCAATCCCGTCAGCAACTGGCACAGTTCCACCAGAATAATAATGCCCACGCTCCACAGGAGAAACGGGAATATTTTCCTCATTTTTTCAAATAAAATCGGCATAAACATTCCCATTGGAAGAAACAATCCAATATTTCCAACCAAATTTGCAACCGCATAGCGTCGCTGGATCGGCACAGTGCTATGGCAAAGCACCCAAATATATCTTCGCAGGGTATCCAGCGGTCTTATATTCAGTTGAACATTCCCTGCCCCTGTACCGATACGCCGCAGCAAAAGCAGCCACAGCAGCATCAGACAGTAAAGCCCAAACAGCACCCACATCCAAATTCGACGCTGATCGTCTTTCATATCATTCCAGCGCTTCCAGCAAGCAAACTGCATGGCAGGACAGGCCTTCCAAGCGGCCGGTAAAGCCCAAGCCCTCTTCTGTGGTGGCCTTGACATTCACACGGTCAATGTCAACTGCCAGTTGCGTCGCTATATTTTGCTGCATTTGGGGAATATAGTCTTTCAGCTTTGGCTTTTGGGCGATCATGGTTACATCGATATTGCCCACCTGATACCCTTTATTCCTGATCAGTTCCCCCACGCAGGCCAGAAGCATCATGGAACTAGCCCCCCGATAGCGCATATCCGTATCAGGAAAGTGATAGCCGATATCTCTTAAACCGGCGGCGCCCAACAGGGCATCCATCACTGCGTGCAGTAAAACATCTGCATCGCTGTGGCCATCCAGGCCCAGATAATAGGGGATCTCCACACCGCCCAAAATCAGGGCTCGGTTTTCTGCAAACCGATGTACATCATAGCCATGTCCGATCCTCATTTTTCCTCCTCCAGCAGCAACTGTGCGATTTTCAGATCCATCGGGGTAGTGATCTTGATATTACGCTCATCTCCGTCCATGATCCGCACTTCCATGCCCAGAAGCTCCACTGCCGCGCAATCATCTGTCACCGTCATGCCAGCACTCTTCGCTTGAGCCAACGCCGCCCGGAGAATATCGAAATCGAACACCTGGGGTGTCTGCACCGCACGCAGTCTGCTGCGATCCGGCGTTGAGCGCACCAAACCACCCTGAACCAATTTCACCGTATCTTTAACGGGAACTGCCGGTGCCGCCGCACCAAAATAGTTGCCTGCTCGCACCATACGATCGATCAACTGCGGTGTGGCAAAAGGACGTGCACCATCGTGGACAGCCACAACTTCCACCTGAGCCGACAGGGTATTCATCCCCAAATTCACAGAGTCTGCTCTGGTGTCGCCACCGACCACCACCGCCCGCAATTTATCAAAATCATGGCACAGATCCATGATTGGCACGATCAAATCAGGCCGCGTCACCACCACGATCTCTTTGATTGCATCACATTGCTGGAATTGCCGAACTGTATGCACGATCACCGGATCATCTCCCAAAGGTGCCATCACCTTATCGATGCCTCCCATACGACTGGCATTGCCCGCAGCAACGATCACTGCACCACAATGTCTTACCTTCAGGAATTTTCTCACTTTTTTGGTCAATTTTTTGATTTTCACAGTTTACAACTCCTTTACGAGCTTTTTAAAGTGATCGCCACGAACCATAAAATTTTTGAAGCAGTCAAAAGATGCAGATGCCGGGCTCATCAGTACCACATCCCCCTCCACCGCTTCTGCCGCTGCGGTCAGCACTGCCCTGTCGAAATCTCCGCAGTCCAGGATCTCGGGCTGTGTCATCGGTGTTTTTTCCACCGCCTGTCGGATCAACGGTCCTGTTGCACCGCACAGATACAGCTTTTTTACATGGGCACAAATCTCCGGCCCCAGATCGTCATAAGGAATATGTTTGTCATAGCCACCGGCGATCAGACGTACTTTTTCCGGGAAGGAGCGCAAACCTGCAATGGTTCGACTGGGAGAAGATGCAATGGAGTCATTGTAAAATCGAACTCCGTCTTTGATACGCACCAGCTCAATGCGATGTTCCACACCGCCAAAATTCCGGGCCACCTGACGGATCTGTTCATCCGTCACCAACCCCTCTACCGCAGCAATGGCCGCCATGTAATTTTCCACATTATGATCGCCGGGCAACAAAATATCCTTCCTATCCAGCACCGGATGACCATTTCGCAAAATAACACCATCATTCCCCAATTGAACATAGGCTTCTTTCCCCTGTCTGGAGAAATAGTGGGTCACACCATTACCCTCCAATGCTGATGTCAGAGCATTATCTGCATTTAACACCAACAGGTCTTTGGAATTCTGATGGGTAAAAATATTTTTCTTAGCGTTGACATATTCGTCCATGTCTTTATGGATATCCAAATGATTGGGAGCCAGATTTGTCACCACCGCCCGGCTGGGGCTCTGATCCATATCCATCAGCTGGAAGGAACTCAATTCCACCACCGCAAAGTCCTCCCGCTTCATCTGACGGGTCAGCGGCAGCAGCGGCGTACCAATATTGCCCCCCAACCAAACCGTCTTTCCGGCAGCTTTCAGCATTTCAGATATCAGGGTAGTCGTCGTGGTTTTTCCGTCAGAGCCGGTAACGGCGATGATTGGGCATGGACAAACCTTGAAAAATGCCGCCATTTCACTGGTAATCAGCGCACCGCCTTTCCGCAGATGGCGCACCGCCGGGCTATCCGGATGCATACCGGGTGTTCGGAAGGCCACCTGAGCATCCATTTCCTCATAAAAATTCTCCCCCAGGTACAGTTTACATCCCAGCTTTTCCAACTCCAAAACTTCTGCATCCAGGTTTTCACGAGATGTTCGATCGCCGCCAATGACTTCCGCACCAAATTCCAGCAGCAGCCGCACCAGAGGGCGATTACTGATTCCCAATCCCAGTACAGCAACACGTTTTCCCTTCAGCGCAGCAAAATATGCTTCAAATGTACATTCCATACATTCAACCTCATTTCTGTTGCGGTCAAAACCGCCTATCCGTTTTCTTATAGTATATACACTTTAAAAAGAATTTGCAAGATATTTGACAATTTGCTTAATTTGCGTTACAATAGCCAAGCGACTGAGTCGGACAGCCGCGGGCCTATGCCGAAAGGCAGGGCGTGAGGAAAGTCCGGGCTTCACAGGGCAATGGATAACGGGTAACGCCCGCCGGGGGTGACCCCAGGACAAGTGCAACAGAGAGATACCGCTGACGCACTGCTTTGCAGTGCAAGCAAGGATGAAAAAGTGGGGTAAGAGCCCACTCGGCCCATGGTAACATGGGTTTTACGATGTAAACTCTATCCTGAAGCAACGCCGTGGAGGAACATTTGGTCTGCCCGACCGTTCCATGGAGGCGGCTGGAACCTGCGAGCAATTGCAGGTCTAGATAGATGGCTGTCAAGACAGAACCCGGCTTATAGACCCAGTCGCAACCCAAAAGGTAAACGGTGCAGTCCCATGGACTGCACCGTTTTTGTTATTCTTCTTCCGTCTTAGGCGTTTCTTTCACCAGGCCAGCCACATCCGTCACAGGCAGAGAGAAAGCAATACCCTTGGCCTTTTTGGACATATCCAACTCCTTATAAATTGCGTTAAGCACTTCATCCCGGAGGGCTTTGTCCACTACCATCATCAAAATTTCCTTATCCGCATGGAGCGTGATCCCAAAAAATGCTGCTGCGTCTTCTCGCACCACGCCTCTGGCGTTTAAAATCGTGCCGCCACGGACACCTCTTTCCCGCGCCACTTCCATCACTTCGTCTGCATAGCCGGAGTTAACGATGGCAAAAATCACTTCATGTTCATTGGTCTTCATATTATCCTTCCCTCCCCATTCGGTTGTCACTTAAAAACTGATAAGCATTGACGCCGATCACACTGCTCAGCGGTACGGCGAAGGCAATTCCCTTGCCTTTTTTTATGGTGGCAAACTTGTCCTCCAAGCACTGAATGACCGTATCCACCATTTCTTCCCGAACCACACTGATGATCACCGCTTTATGGGGCTCCAGACCCAGCATTTCCACCAAATCAGAACGAACTGTTCCCAATCCACCGACAACCATCTGATAGTTGACATCAAATTGGCTGATCACATCCATGTAAAATTCGCCCTTGGGACGATCAACGATGGTAAAGAGAAGCTTTAATTTTTTGATTGCAGAATCATTGACAGAATTTTTCATAATCGCTCCCCCTTACATAAAGTTGATGATCTGCTGGTCATCAGCATCCAGGATCTTCTTCATAGCACGACGTTCGTTGACCCGTTCTGTCACGATCCCCTTAAAGCCCAGCAGCTGAATGGTGATCAGCGGTGCCATGGCAACCAGCGCCACCACGCCAAAAGCATCCCGCAAAACTGCGGCCTCTCCCTGTAATGCCACGCACACGCCGGTGGCAAAAGGCAGGATAAATCCGGAAGTCATTGGACCGCTGGCCACACCACCGGAGTCAAATGCGATCGCAGTGTACACCGGCGGAACGAACAGTGAAAGTGCCAAGGAAATGAAATAGCCGGGAATGATATAATACACCAAAGAAAAATCATAAATAATGCGGATCATGCTCAGTGCAATGGCACCGCCCACACCGATACACAGTCCCAGCATCATCGACCGCTTGCTGACCAGACCGCCGGTCACATCCTCTACCTGGGCATTCAGCACGTGGATCGCCGGTTCTGCCAGCACCACCAGCACACCGATCACCAATCCAAATGCCACCAGTAGCCACTGATTTGCATCAGCCAGTGCCGTGCCCAGCTTATAACCGATGGGCATAAAGCCGACATTGACACCGCTCAAGAAAATCACCAGGCCCACATAAGTAAACAGCACACCTACCGAAATTCTCATCAGGCGGCGCTTGGGCAGTTTCAGGAACAGCAACTGGCAGATCAGGAAACAAGCCACGATCATCCCCAGTGCAATGCCCACTTCCTGAGCCGTATGGCCGAAGGAATGGAGGAACGTGCCCAGAATATCGCTGTTGACCGTATAATCCGGCACCTGATATTTCATATCGGAGTTAGAGAAAATACCCAAAACCAGCACTGCCAAGATGGGGCCAACGGAGCACAGTGCCACCAGGCCAAAACTGCTGTCCTTGCTTTTGCGGTCACCCAGAACATTGGCAATACCGACACCCAGTGCCATAATAAACGGCACAGTGATCGGGCCGGTAGTCACACCGCCGGAGTCAAAGGCCAGCGGCAGAAGGCTTTCGTTGCCGCTGACCACCAGCATCAGCGCCAATGCAAACAGCAGCATATAGAACAGCATCAGAATTTGAGAAAGGCTCTTTTTGAAAACGATCTTCATAACAGAGATCATCAAAAAAGAACCAACGCCAATACCTACGGCATAAACCAGCACTGTGCCATTCATCACGGCCCCTACCTGAGTCGCCAGCACCTGTAAATCCGGCTCAGCAACAGTGATCAGCATACCCATCACAAAGCAGACCGCCAACAGCAATCCCATTTTCTTTTGTCTGGACAGGCCGGCACCCATGTGGACACCCATAGGTGTCATTGCCAAGTCAGCGCCCAGATTAAACAGGCCGATACCCAAAATCAGCAGCACTGCACCAATGGTAAATGTGATCAGCTCCGTTGCGGACAGATCCACCAACGGTGTCAATGCCAACAGGTAAACCACCGCCGTTACCGGCAATGCCGACACCAGCGCTTCCTTGATTTTTGCCCAAAGTTCTCTCAAATCTCATCACCTTTTCTGCATTTAAAATTTGTGCTTCTATTATAGCAAAAAAGGTTGACCTTGCCAACAAAAAAAATTGTTAAAAAAGAATGAAAAAAGCAGGTGTTTTTTGTACCTGCTTCTTCATATATTTTTAGAATTGATAGGAAAACACGTGGCGTCCATCGATCAGATTACCGAAAATGTACTTGGTGCAGGCAGACTCTGTCAGCACATACACCCGGCCATCCAGAAACACCAGTTCCTCAGACATCGGAGGTGCCTCCACCTGCTGCACCAGATTGTCGCTGTCCAGATAATACAGCGGCACATCCTTGCCATTTACGTTCACACTGCCCATCCGTGTATCCATTTCATACATCCACACAGCAGAAGATGCAACGCTGTAAGAAGTAGACAGCAGGATCCTGCCCTCGTCGGTCACCGTCACCCCCTGCACCTTTTCACGCACTGACAGTGCTGCCACCGGCGTATCGGCAATGCCGAAGGGTGCATTCTCATCTGCCGGGAAGATCCAGATCAGTGCAGGATTTTCATCCCCGGCCGGGGTAGTCTGGTGGTGATATTCCGGAGTTTCATAGTTTCCAGCCCGATAAAAAGCACCGGTGAGCAGGTATCCGTTTTCAAAGGAGCAAAAACTGGTGCGATCCGTCGTATCGATGGTGCCCAACTGCTTTGCCTGCTCCCCCTCCATTACCTGCGCCAGAGAAAATACGCTTAGCACGGTTTCATCCGAGCTGAGGTACAAATAATCTCCATTGATAGCCACACCGCCGCAGTGACCGGTAAAAGGAACTCCTTTTTCATCCAGCAGTTCTGCGTAAGTGCTGCTGCCATCCTCTTTTACCACATAAATTCTGGAGGCCATAGCAGGATCTTTCATATATCCGCTGATCAGAAAGACCTTCTGTTTTTCTTCATAATCAAAGCCCTGAGGGACAAATCCATCATTCAGGCCGGGAATGGCCATACTCCGCTGGGCATCTTTGAAAAAATCGTGATAATGTACCTTCGACCAGCAAAAAATGCCCATACACAAAACCAACACAAAAGCCATCATCCCCAACAGGATGCGTGTGATAATTTTAAATACTTTTTTCATAAAACCTTCCTTTCAAGGCCATATCATAGCAGAAAAAAACGTTTCTGTCCATCCAAAAAACAGGTCGCAATTAGGAGGCAATTCTGTGGATATTGACCGAGTCCTGCCCATTCCAGTGTTGATTTTCAAGCGGTATTGTGGTATACTTTCACTATCCGGATCAACCGGCAGAAAGGCTGTGAAAAAATGTATCAAATGGAATCATTGTTTGATTTAAGTCACACCCTCGGTGCATCCTATCTGCGTCAATACCGCTACCCCTGGGAGGCACTAAAGTGCATCAAAGACTGCATCTTACAGCTGGGTAAACACCTGCCTGTAAACGAATACACCGAGATCTACCCCCAGGTTTGGGTCCACAATACCGCAACGGTTGCCCCCTCTGCTTGGCTGGGTGAACCCTGCATCATCGGTGCCCATACCGATGTGCGCCACGGTGCTTTTATCCGCGGTTCCGCTTTGATTGGCAGCAATTGTGTGATTGGCAATTCTGTTGAGCTGAAGAATGTGATCCTGTTCGACAATGTTCAGGTTCCTCACTATAACTATGTCGGCGACAGCATTTTGGGCTACAAAGCCCATATGGGTGCCGGTTCTATCACCTCCAATGTCAAATCCGACAAATCTCCGGTGGTGATCCACGGCTCGCAGGACATTCCCACCGGCATCAAAAAAGTAGGTGCCATACTGGCAGATGGCGTAGAGATCGGCTGCAACAGCGTCCTCAACCCCGGCACGATCATCGGACGCAACAGCCAAGTCTATCCGCTGTGCTGTGTTCGTGGCGTGATCCCCGCAAACAGCATTTACAAAACCGGAAACATCATCGTGCGTAAGGAGGCACAACATGGGTAAATACTTCGGAACGGACGGCTTCCGCGGAGAAGCAAACGAAAATCTGACCGCTGATCACGCTTTTCAGGTAGGCCGTTTCCTCGGCTGGTATTACGGCGAAAAGAAACGACGCAGCGGCATCGATATTCCTGCCAAGATCGTCATTGGCAAAGATACCCGACGTTCCAGCTATATGTTTGAATATGCGCTGGCAGCAGGCATCACCTCTTCCGGTGCAGACGCTTATCTGCTCCATGTTACCACCACCCCTTCTGTGGCATTTGTCACTCGTACCGAAGATTTTGACTGCGGTGTTATGATCTCTGCCAGCCACAATCCCTATTACGATAACGGCATCAAGCTTATCAATGCTCAGGGCGAAAAAATGGACGAGGAAACCATTGCCTATGTCGAAGCATATCTGGATGGTCAGTTGGAACTTTTCGGTCAGAAGTGGCCCACCCTTCCTTACAGCAAACGGGATTCCATCGGCCGCACTGTGGATCATACTGCCGGCCGTAACCGCTATCTGGGGTACCTGATCTCTCTTGGTATGTACTCTTTAAAGGGCGTGAAGGTAGGTCTGGACTGTGCCAATGGTGCTGCATGGAATCTGGCCCGACTGGTCTTTGAGGCACTGGGTGCAAAAACCTATGTGATCAACGCCGAGCCGGACGGTTTGAATATCAACAACAACGCCGGTTCCACACACATTGAGGTGCTGCAAAAATTTGTTGTAGATAACGGTTTGGATGTAGGCTTTGCCTATGACGGCGATGCCGACCGCTGTCTTTGTGTGGACGAAAACGGCAGCATCATTACCGGCGACCACATTCTCTATATTCTGGGCAACTATATGCGTGCCAGCGGTAAATTGGATAACAACACCGTCGTTACCACCGTCATGTCCAATTTCGGCCTGTACAAAGCCTTCGACAGTCAGGGCATCGGTTACGCCAAAACCGCTGTCGGCGATAAATACGTCTACGAATACATGGTGCAAAACAGCTGCCGCTTAGGTGGCGAGCAAAGCGGCCACATCATCATTTCCAAATACGCCACCACCGGCGACGGTATTTTGACCAGTTTAAAAATAATGGAAGTAATGATGGCTAAAAAGAAAAAACTAAGCGAGCTTTGCAATGGGCTGACCATCTATCCTCAGGTATTGAAAAATGTCCGGGTGAAAGACAAACCTGCCGCACAAAATGATCCCAATGTCCAGGCCGCCGTGCAGGCCGTTGCTGATCAGTTGGGTACTTCCGGCCGCATTTTGGTTCGGGAATCGGGCACAGAACCGGTGATCCGGGTCATGGTGGAAGCTCCTACCAAACAGCAGTGCCAAACTTATGTGGACAGCGTAGTCGATGTGATCTGTGCACAAGGCCACAGCCGTGTATAAACTTGTTATAAAATAGTAGAGGAGTCAAATATATGTCTAACAAAGCCGTTTTTACCCCCAATGCCCCTGCTGCCATCGGTCCTTATTCTCAGGCCGTAGCCGCCGGAAACACCTTGTATATCTCCGGTCAGCTTCCCATTGATCCCTCCACCGGCGCATTTGCCGGCCAGGACATTGCCGCTCAAACCCGTCAATCTCTGGAAAATATGAAAGCCATTCTGGAAGCCAACGGCATGTCCATGTCTGATGTTGTCAAGACCACGGTTCTTCTGGCTGACATTGGTGAATTCGCCGCAATGAATGCAGTGTATGCCGAATTCTTCGCAGAGCCCTTCCCTGCACGGGCTGCATTCCAAGTAGCTGCCCTGCCCAAAGCCGCACGGGTAGAGATCGAAGCCATCGCCGTAAAGTAAATGCAACAG
This sequence comes from uncultured Oscillospiraceae bacterium, assembly GCA_964586875.1. Taxonomy (GTDB): domain Bacteria; phylum Bacillota; class Clostridia; order Oscillospirales; family Oscillospiraceae; genus Faecousia. The sequence continues at coordinate 2,047 of CAZPJH010000012.1, read as the reverse complement.
GAGCGGATCGCGGATCCGCTCCTGTTTTGTTCCACTGCACCTATTTTTCATCCATTACCAGTTTTCGCCGACATTGAGCACACACATATTTCCCTTCATAGAATACGAGAGCCTCATATCCACCGCAGAAGATACACCCCGGTGCAAATCTCCGTAGCACCAGTGTTTCCTCCGTTACCAGCATCTCTATGTCCTGTCCGCTTTGCATATCCATCATCCGTCTGACCTCAACGGGGATCACAATTCGTCCTAAATTATCTACTCGCCGAATAAGTGACAGTTTTTTCACTTTGAACACCCCCTTTTTCGATTATATGCGACCGCAGAGAGGAGGTCAACGTCGAAGATCCGTCAGTTTTCGTCAATAATGGGAAGATTTGGTAATTCTTATCCAAAATTGATAAAATAATTGCGTCTTTTCCCAATATCTGACTTTTATTTTTATATTGCTGGACTTTTCAATTCTTCTATGATAGAATAATATATTGAGGTGTTATACCGCCTCCATTATTAAGAATTTTGAAAGCAGGTCAATGCTTATGCAGATTCTGGCTTCTATGCGGGCCAAAGCCCGACCGATCCTGCAATCCCCCTGGTTCATGGCTCTGATTTTTATAGCAGCTGCCCTGGTACTCATCTTCCAAGCACCCATTGCAGGCACAGTCGTCTTTGTCCTGCTGATATGCGCTATGCTGGTGCTATCGGAGAACACAGCGCTTACCCTACTCCCCTTTTCTCTGCTGTGTATGTTCGTACTCAAAGAGTATAACAGCTTCGATCGCTTTATCAAGCTCTGGTGGCTGGCGATCCCGGTGGTACCTTCTTTGCTATACCACCTGATCGCTTATCGGGAAACACCCACAAAGAGCATCCTGCCTTACGGGATCGCCGGGGTCGCCTTTGCTGTTACCTTTGGTGGCCTGGGTTCGATTTCTGCTGCAGAGTATTTTACAGGTGCTAATCTGTACTATGTAGCAGGCCTTGGCATTGCCATGCTGTTTATGCACTTTCTGATCAGCTCCAAATACCACGACCGGGAGAATTTCGATATCAAAGAGCATATTTGCCTTGTCTTTTATCTCATCGGTCTGTTCGGTGTGTTTATGCTGACCCATCACTTTATCATCAACTGGAATACGATCATCACAACCGGAGAACTTCCCTATATCCAGTGGAGCAATAATCTTTCCACCTTCCTGATGATCGCAATGCCCTTCGGGTTCTACTTCACCAGGAAAAACCCCGTTCACATGATCTGCACCCTGCTGATGTTTGTGACCATGTTGCTGTCCGGTTCTCGCTCCCCACTTATTTTCGGCGTTATTGAGTATATTATCTGCGTCTTTGTTTTTGCACATATTGATCCCAAGAACCGATATGTGTATATCCTGCCCCTGGTTGCTGCGTTTATCGTCGTGTTACTCTTCTTGGAGCCTGTGTTCGACTATGTAATGGACACACTGGATCTGCTGGGTAAGATCAAAGAGGAGTCCCGTTTTCAAATGGCTCTGCGCTCCTGGGACGAATTCTGTGCAAATCCCCTATTTGGAAGCGGTCTGGGTGCAACCGGCCGGCAAGACATCTATAACCCTGTCAAATTTGCAATGAACTGGTATCATTCCGCTCCCTTCCAGATTTTCGGCAGTCTGGGACTGGTGGGCATTGCAGCATACTGCTTCCTGTGGTTCACCCGAGTAAAGGTGTTTCACTTCCGTCGCAGCATCTTTGGCTACACTGTCATGCTCAGCCAAATCGGCCTGTTTTTGATGTCCATGGTCAATCCCGGCTTCTTCTGCCCATTCCCATATGAATTTTTTATGGTCATGCTCTTTGCTGTTTTGGCAAAGGAGCCAGCAGAATGAACTAAAAAATGGGGACAGTACTCTGTCCCCATTTTAAATTTATTACAAACGCAAAGAAATGACGATCTTCGCAAGAAGATCGTCATTTCTTTGGAGGTACCTCCCAGATTTGAACTGGGGAATGAGAGTTTTGCAGACTCTTGCCTTACCACTTGGCCAAGGTACCATATGAAATTAGGAACGCA
>CAZPJH010000011.1:0-31253 GCA_964586875.1 uncultured Oscillospiraceae bacterium | reverse complement strand
ACCATCTCCGTCACCGGCGTTGTCCGTGAGCGTGAGAGCAAGAATACCAAGATCCCCACCGGTGAGATTGAAGTCGTCCCCAGTGAAATCAAGGTGCTGGGCAAGTGCCGCCACAATCAGCTGCCCTTTGAGATCAACAAAAGCCGGGATGCTGACGAGAACACCCGTCTGAAGTACCGCTATCTGGATCTGCGTAACCCTGCCGTTAAGTCCAACATCATCCTGCGTTGCCAGACCGTGTCTGAAATTCGCCGGCTGATGACCGAAAAGGGCTTTCTGGAGATCACCACCCCCATTTTGACCGCTTCCTCCCCCGAGGGCGCTCGTGACTATCTGGTGCCTGCCCGTAATCACCCCGGCAAGTTCTACGCTCTGCCTCAGGCACCCCAGCAGTTCAAGCAGCTGCTGATGACCTCCGGCTTTGACCGTTATTTCCAGATCGCCCCCTGCTTCCGTGATGAGGATGCCCGTGCTGACCGCACCCCCGGCGAGTTCTATCAGCTGGATATGGAAATGGCTTTCGCCACCCAGGAAGATGTTTTGACTACCCTGGAAGAAGTGATGGTTCCCCTGTTCACCAAACTGGGCAAATACGACCGTGTTTCTTCCGCTCCTTTCCGCCGCATTCCTTTCAACGAGGCCATGGAGCGCTATGGCTCCGACAAGCCCGATCTTCGTATCGACTTGGAAGTGCAGGATATTACAGAAGTTGTTCAGGGCTGCGGCTTCGGTCCTTTCGAGGGTGCAACCGTCAAGGCGGTCGTTGTCCACGATTTCACTCAGGCTCGTAAATGGATCGACAAGCTGCTGACCGACGTGGAGGTCCAGACCGGCAACAAGGCTTGCTGGGTCAAGGTGGACGTAAACGGCGAGCTGACCGGCGGCATCTCCAAGTTCCTGGGCGAATGCAAGGATGCTTATATTGAAAAGCTGGGACTGCGTCCGGGCAGCTTCGTGTGCATGGCCGCCGGCAAGAAGGCCGCTGCACAGAAGACCGCAGGTGTCATCCGCACCATGCTGGGCAAGCGTGTTCCCGGCCACTTCGACGAAGAGCAGTACGCATTCTGCTGGATCGTGGACTTCCCCATGTACGAAGTGGGCGAAGAATCCGGCGAATTGGAATTCTGCCACAATCCCTTCTCCATGCCCCAGGGTGGTCTGGAAGCACTGGAAAAGGCTGAGGGCAATATTGAGGAGCTGCTGAAGATCAACGCTGACCAGTACGACATGGTCTGTAACGGCTATGAAACCGCTTCCGGTGCAGTCCGTAACCACGATCCTGAGATCATGGTCAAGGCTTTTGAGATGGTTGGTCTGGGCGAAGAGGATGTAAAGGCCAAGTTCCCTGCCATGTACAACGCCTTCACCTATGGCGCACCTCCCCACGCAGGTGCAGCCCCCGGCATTGACCGCATCGTGATGATCCTCACCGGCGAGGAGTCCATCCGTGAAGTCATCACCTTCCCCATGAACAAGAACGCACAGGATCTGATGATGGACGCTCCCACCACTGTTTCCCAGAAGCAGCTGGACGATGTGCATATCCTCATCAACGAAAGTCACCTGTAAGAACTCAATACCAAAAAAGGAACCGCAACTGCGGTTCCTTTTTTGACACAAATCCATCTTTTTCTCGTCCCATAGAACAGAGAGGCCTGCTTTCACCGACATGGATCAGTGTCTTCACAAACCGATCAACACCCCCCAGTTACTGCATACTTACGCCATAAGCCAAAGCCGCAGGTGCAAAACGCATCTGCGGCTTTGATGTTTACTTTACCTTTGTCATGAGCGTATCATAGAGAATCCGTGTTTCCTCTGCACTACCGCAATTCAACACCAGTACCTTTCCTTGGGCACGAACAAGCACTACGGTCTCACAACTATTGTAGGCATAGAGTGTATATGCCTCGAACTCGTCATTTTGATATACGCCCATTGCCAGTCGAGCAGAGCCAAAGCCATAGCCTCGAACGCCAAAATCAAAATTCTGCCGCAGCTCAATCTCGTCGATATCTTCATAAGCCAGTTCCACGCCGCTGATATAACTATTCGTCACCTGCAAGCTACTGTCCGTGTAAGTATAGGTTATGTCTCCGGTAAACACGAGTCCCAGCACAAAAATCAAAATACATCCTATCGCCGCCAACGAAAGGATCAGCACCATCTTTTGCTGCTTTGTCCGAGGCGGTACCTCATAGGAAATCCCCTGCTGTCTGTGCCGCTTATAAATGCAGTAAGAATAAGCAAGGGGCAAAACGACGATCGCCAAAATGTCCAGCAGCATCACACCGATCATCCACTTGGTCGGCAGCAGCATGGCAATCAGCATCACGATGCCGCCGATAAACCAAACCTTGCCTGTAAAGCGATGGGTCAAATTCCAGTTTTCTTCATTGCAAAGTGTCCACTTGATTTTCAGCCCCAAGGTGGAATTTTGCTTAACTTTCGGCAGGTAGTTACCAAAAATCAAGAACATCAGTGCCAGTAGCGCCGGAGTCAGCAGTTCCACGCCAACGGTCTTGCCCAGAGCCACACTGTACATCATGCCGCAGCACATGATACTGATAATGGGCATGATCCAGAAAACCATTCCCAGCGCCTTTTTGCTTTGGTCTTTCTGTCGGGGATCTGCAACGGTGGCAATGATGCTGATGCCATTGATCGCAGCCATGATGGCAGGCAAGCCAAAGACGGCGAATGCTTTGGAACTGGTGCCGTCACCTGTGCCGTCAAGGCCAAAATGGGTCATCATGTTGTCCGGCAGTTTGTTCCACAGTATCACTCCGATCAACATAGGCAACAACGAGCCAAGCATAGATGTCAGAATTTTCCATTTATTTTGTTTTAGATTATCCTTCATGATCGTTTTCTCCTTTCAGATCTGCTACCCAGAGCATCACTTCCTCCAAAACCGAGGTATTCAGCTCGTAATAGATAAATTTCCCTTCTCTTGTATCCCGGATAAGGTCCGCCTCTTTCAGCACCGACAGATGCCGGGAAATGGATGCCCCCGTCACCGGGAAATGGTCAGCGATCTCCCCCGCCGACAGCCTTCCATTTTTCAGCAAATTCAATATTTCCCGGCGGATGGGATCAGCCAGCGCTTTAAGTGTATTCTGTAAGCCCATTTTACCCTCCTCATTTAACATTTAGCCTAATTGCTAAATATAGTATAGCAAGCCATCTCCTATTTGTCAATAGGGTTTATAAAAAACTTCCCGGTGGAACAACTGCTCCAACGGGAAGTTTTCTGTTATTCTTTCCAATATCTTTGGATACCTGCACGTTCCAACAATTCCGCAAACTTCTGGAACAGTGTTGCATTGCTCCAAACCTGCTCCGTTGTAACATTCTCCGACAGAGCAAACATAGCCAGCATCCCAGCTACTTCGCCCACATTCCACTCCACCGGGTGCAGTCGATAGCACCCACCTGCCAAATGGGTGGCACTAATATTTTTACAAGCCGGAATAAGATTTTTCATTTTCTCCGGGATCATGGCACCCAAGGGGATGGTAAAGCGTTCACTGGGCTCATAGAAGAAAGTATGAGTTGATGTGGTAATGTGCAGATCAATAGGATAGCTACCCACACCTACACTGTCCGGGAAGGCGGGGTTTGCACCCTTTTTCACCATTTCCTCTGTGACAGTGAACTTGCCCTTAATACGACGAGATTCCCGGATATAAATTGCTTTGGACAGGCCGTCCCCCGTACCAAGGTACTCCCCTGCCAGCCGGAAGAACGGATATCCCTTCCCTCCATCGGCACGGGGTGCTTCGGTTTGAAGCCAATAGACGAAAGACAGGGTAAACTGTCTCGCACGATAGTCGTTTTCCGCAGCATCCGGGCAATCAAACAGGTTTCCAAGGAAGAAGTCATTTTGAGGCCAGTTGACCAGCGTGACATCGTAAGGATGACTGCCATCGGTAAAATAGGCAGAATTAACGATCCGACGGTATTTAAACAAAGGGAACAGTTCATTTCCTGCTTCATCCGTTTCGCCGGGGAACATACCAAAGCGCTTCGCCTTGCCGGTGGAGGAATCCGGGCCGTACATGGAGAACACCGGGTAATCATCGTATGGCATTTTCAGATTTTTAAATTCCTCATAAAGAGCAGGCTTTTCAATGGTGTAATCACCGGTCAGCCGATTTTCCAAGGCGGCAGTGTAAGTAGCAGGCTGCATATCCGCAGGATCAGCCACCTCCGGCGCATGGGTCTCGCCGGTCTCGCTGCGGCTTTCAGCACCCACCCGGTAGGCTGTGCCGCTGATTGCCACCAATTCACCGGTATCCGTTCCATCCAAGAACAGATCTCCCATGATTTCTACTTCCTCGCCGTCAATGCAACAGGTAACGCTGTTGATCCGCTCCTGAGTTGCATCGCAGGAAAGAAGTTTTACATTTGTCAAAACCGTCAGTGTACCATTCTGCTCATAAGGTTCCAGCATTTCTTGCAATATTTCCAACGCCAGTTTCGGCGGATGGGACAGATGGCTGACCTCAGAATCAGCCGGGCAAAATGCCTCTCGAATTTTTATACTATTGCTATAGCCTTCCAAATTACGATAGTATGCACGAACCTTGCGGCGATACTCCCGGTAAGAAGCTGTGCAGCCCTGTTCGCCGATCCAGCGATGCTCGTCCGGAGGTACAGCCTGAGAAGTCAGCTGTCCACCGATCCAGTCCGTTTCTTCCAGCAAAATCACCTTGCGGCCATTGCCATATTGGGCAGCAGACCATGCCGCAATGGTACCGCCAAGGCTGGCGCCAACAACGACTACAGGTGCGTGTAATTTTTTCATCATAAAACCTCTCCGCTGTTAAAATGCCGATAAGCGCCATAAACGCCTGCCTGATTGCCAAGCGTGGCGCGGATCACCGGGAATGGAAAACCGCCCATGATCTGATCAAACGCATCCCCCATCCAGTCGGCGACACCGCCACCAATAATGCAAACATCAAAGGGACACACTTGATCCACTTTTTCCAATAGCTGGATCATTTGCATGCGAAAGCGTTCCATAAAAGCCACATAACGCTGATCTCCCACCAAATATCGCTGAAACAAATCGCCGCCATCGATGCCTGCCTCTGCAGCTTGACGATGGATAGCTCTCCCGGACAGATACATCTCCGCACAGCCTGCTTTTCCACAGGTGCAGAGATAGCCCCCTTCTTCCAGACAAATATGGCCAAAACGGGCATAATCATTTTCTGGAGTGGACACGATCTTTCCATTCACTGCATAGCCGCCGCCTACGCCGGAACCCAACGTCAGCATAACCACCCTTTTATCGGTGTATTCTTTTCCCGCACCGTCATATAACTCGCCCAGCAGTGCTGCGTGAGCATCATTGATGGCACTAATGGGACGATTGTATTTTTTTGCATACTCTGCATAGGAAAAACCGGTCATTCCCGGTAGGTTATCCGTTGCGTAGGTGATACACGCTGCTTTAGTATCCACATCGCCCGCCGATGCAACGGCAATCCCCTCTGTCCGGGGCGATAAATGTAGTGAAATCGCCCGGTCCAATGCCCGGACGATTCCCTCTTTGCCGAGATCTGCATCCGTCGGAACAGTCTGGACGGGGCCTGCCAGGGGATCTCCCCCGGCAGACACCTGCGTCCGTTCAAAGGGTGCAACTTTAATTCCGGTAGCACCCAGATCAATCGCAATTATCATATATGCTTATCCCTTCACGCTGCCAACGGTAACGCCCTTTGTAAAGTATTTCAGGACAAAGGGATAGACTAACAGTATGGGCAGGATGCTGCAAATAATCATTGCAGCTTCGATATTTGATTTTTGCAGGTTTTCCAAAGTCGGATTCAAAACATCCGGGTCACTTTGGATAAAGTTCAGGATGTACAGCGACAGCGGATACCACTTTTCCTCTGTGCCCAGATACAGCAGTGCACTGGTGTAGTTGTTCCAGAAGGAGACAGCAGTAAACATACTGACACTTGCCACACAGGGTGCAGACGCAGGGATCATCACATGGAACATGGTCTGCAAGCTGCTAGCGCCATCGATCTTGGCACTTTCTTCCAACTCCTTGGGAATACCTTCCAAATAGCTCTTGATCAAGATCATATTATACACCTGCACGACCGAAGGCAAAATCAGTGCCCAAGGAGAGCGAGTCAGGCCCAGCATGTTGACGACGATGTAATTCGGCACCATACCGGCAGAGAAGATCATTACGATAATAAAGAAGATCATAATGCCTCTACGGAAGGGGAAATCCGGCTTTGACAGTGCGTAAGCAGCCGAGTACATGACCAGCACAGACAACACTGTACCACACACTGTAACCATAATGGACACGCCCAGAGAACGCCAGAACCCGGGGTCAGTGAAAACCGTTTTGAAGTTAAACCAAGTAAATCCCTTAGGCCAGAAGTTGATGTCGTGTCCATTGGTTGAGAAAGCGGTTGCCAGCACGTTCAAAAACGGCAACACACAGACAAAAGCCGTCAACGTCAGTACAACGATATTGATATAGTTAAATACCGGGCTTTCGTTAATTCTGTTCTTATTTCTTTTTAATCTTTGGCTTTTTTCTCTTTTCATAACATCACCATATTCCCGTTCCGTTTTTCTTTTTCGAGAAGTAGTTTGCACACAGGATCAGCGCCAGAGAAATCAAGCCGTTGCAAAGGCCGACTGCCGTGGACAGGCCATAATCCCGGGAACCGGTACCCAGACCCAGACGATAAACAAATGTACCAATGATCTCACCGGTCTCACGGGTGTAGGCGTTGAGCATAGCATAGACCTGCTCGAAACCTGCATCCATCAGGTAGCCAATACGAATGATCAGCATAACAATAATGGTGGGCATAATCAGCGGAATGGTCAAATTCCAAATTTGACGCAACTTGGAAGCACCATCCAGTTTAGCAGCCTCATACAGCGACGGGTCAATGGCAGAAATCGCCGAAATATAGACGATCGAGCTATATCCGATCTCCTTCCAGCCGTTCAAAATGACCACCAACCATCGGAACCATCCGGGATCACCCATAAAATACACTGGCTCATAGCCGAAAGCTTCCATCATGTTATTGATTGGACCATACATACCAAACAGGCTGTTGAAAATACCGACAATTACCACCCAAGAGAAGAAGTGAGGCAGGAAAACAACGCCCTGCACCAACTTGGAGAAGCCCCTGCTGCGTACTTCCGAGATCAGTACCGCCAAGACAACGGGTAGTGGGAACAAAATGACAATCTTCATCACGGAGATGATCAATGTATTACGGAGATAACGCATGATCTCCGGATCGGAAACCATCGTCCTAAAGTTATCCAGTGTCCACTCAGCCCGGGTGAACGCTTCAATTGCATCATATCTACCGAAGTTCGGGTTATCTTTAAAAGCAATCAGAATACCGATCATCGGCAGATAGGAAAAAACCAATGCAAACAGCATCGCCGGGATCACAAAGGGGATCAGAGAACGGTGCTTTTTAATTCTTGCTTTGAGTGTTGAGGTCATGTTTTTCCTCTCCCCGAACAATTATTTCTTATAGTCTTTATACCATGCGTTCAGCGCATCGGTAGCCTTGCTTCCACCCTGCTGGGAATTGAGTTTTGTCATAAACTCCTCCAGCTTTCCGGTGCCGTCCTTCATCATGATGTAGAACTGATCCTGTGCATACTCTTCCATAGCGGAACGATGTGCGTTGTAATCGCCAATAGGAGGTGTGAAGTCAACAATGTTGTACACACCCACTTCATCTGCGTTATCCATCAGGATAGACCATGCACGGAACAGCTCCGGCTGCTTGCGCACACGAGCCAGCCAATACTCTGTATAAACATTCTCATTGGAGCCGGTCAGATAGTAGCTGGCATCATCCTTTTCGCCAAAGTTGGCAGTAATCGGCAGATAGCCTTCGTTGGGGCTATAAGTCCAGTGGACATTCTCCTGACCCAGAACGATTTCACGGAAATTGTGGGCATCGTCGGTATCCTTGATCTTGGAATTCATCCAATCCAGTGCATAGCCAGCATTTTCAGCCTGATAGAAAGGAATAGCGGTGATGTAGGTGTAACCACTGGAACGATAGATCTTCTCAGGATCAGAAGCATTCTCCTTCAGAGAACGCAGATAACCCAGATAGTTTTCCAATGTACCGGCAGCTTCAACGGCAGTGATCGTCCCCTTTGCCTGCATACCCGCAACCAAAGAAGAGACGCTCCACAGAGAACCTGCAAATGCACCTGCTTCATTATTGGTAAACTTATTGATGGCATCGGCAGCGGTATTGGTGCCAACTTCCACATCAATATAACCAGCCTCATAGAGTTTGTGCATATACTCTACATACTCCTGATAACGAGGTGCATTCATATAGTACAACACCTGCGTTTTACCATCGACCTCATACTCCTGCCAGTCAGCATAAATACCAAAAGCAGCAGAGATGGTGTAGACCAGAGGGGTATAGCGGTCAAAGGTCAGAGCAGGTCTGCCAATTTTTTCAGTCAGAACCTTCAAAACATTTTCAAACTCTTCCAATGTGGAGGGGATCTCCAGATTATTTTCAAGCAGCATATCCTGATTGAAAACGATCATGTGCTCAATGTTATCACTGGAAGCACGCTCGGGAATGCCATAGATACGGTCATCGACAGTAACCACTTCCCAAGATTCCTTGGAAATGCTGGTCAGAATGTCGGGCGCAAAAGCTTCCAGCGCATCAGTAATGTCCACCAGCATATCATCCTTAACCAAGTCAGCGAACTGATCCTTTGTCAGTTTGATCACCTGATAGTCACGCTTGTCCATCAGCTCATTGTTCAAAGTCTTGGAGCTGTCCAATGCAGGCAACTGTGTGTATTCCACTTCATAGCCGGTCAACTGCTGTATCAGCAGAGCATTGGAACTGCTGTTGACCTCGGCAATAGACTTACCGGAGTTGGGCATCAGCACATTCAGCTTGGGCTTCTGAGTCAAATCAATATCATAATTGATCTGATACTCGCTTTCCGGTTTGCTGCAACCGGCAAACACAGACGCTACCATTGCGATGCACAGCATCAGCGCCAGCAACTTTGCTACACGATTCTTCATTAAAAAACCTCCATGATTTTATTGATATTTACCGACCGTCAAAAAAACGATCAATGCTTCCGTTTTTCTATAATACGCATCGCCACACCAGCCACAAAGATCACCGCAACGACAGCCGCAGCGACAATACCAGCGCTGCCATTGGAGTTCTGTCCGCTGGTGCCGGGATCGGTCACAGGCACCGTGTTGGTAGCCGTTCCGGGGGTGGTGTCAGGGGTGGTGCTGGGGGTGGTGCCAGGGATGGTCTCACTGCCAGTGGCGTCGTCCGGCTTCTGCGCAGGCTCCTCTTTTTTCTTCTCCACCAACATAATGGCATTGGACACCCGGCGCATATGACCGTCGGAAGGTGTGTTTCTCAGCGTCAGCTGATTGTCAATACGCACGATCGCCGTCGTAGATCCGCCGCCATCGAGTTCCAAGGCGTACTTTGCGCCCAATGCGCTGGCCAGCTCTGCCTCTTTGTTGACAGAAATACCGACGCTGCCACCGGAGCCTCGGCCATCTACCATACACAGGAAGGCCGTTCCGTCCTCTTTAAAGCCGATGAATGTACGAGGTGCTTTGCCGGAGCCGTCATTATCCGTGTGACAATCGGTATTGACCTTATATTCGTCCACCAGAATGTCATAACCGCCCAAGACCCATGTGCAACCTTCAAATTTGCCACCGGGAATCTCAATCAGATCCACTTCCACGCCGTATTTGATGCTGTCATAGAAATACTGGGCATTGTCGCCACGGACAACCACCGCAAACTGGCCGCTTCTGAGGGTAAAAGAGTCGTTGTTAGTCACTTCCCCATCAGACATTCTGTTGGACTGTCCCCAAACAGGATAGTTAGTCAAATTGGAGGAGCTACTCTTGCAAATATATTTGCCTGCGTTCTCCACTGTATAGGTGCCGGGGGTAGAATAAATTGCAATTCCGTTTTCGCCGGGATCCTGGTTATATGCGTCTATTTCAAAGAAATATCGCTGACCATCCAGAACGAGCATCAGTCTTTTTTCGACTTCCGTCATCCGTCCGATCACGACTTTTCCCTTATTGTCAAAGCCAATGCAATGTTTGTGTGTAAAAGCACCCTTGCTGATGACGATACCGTCATTGACATAGGACTCAACATTATTGCCGGTTGTGTAAAAATAATCTCCGTTGGAAGCAAACATGACCTTTCTGCCCGTTTGCGTTTCATAATCTTTTGCAATGTCCATCACCGTGGACAAGGTGGTATCCAAACCACTGCGAACGCTGTGGATCACCCACTCGTATTCGGCATCATCAGAGGTAGCATTGTATTCGCCATAAAACAGTTTTTGCTGTCCACCTTCTTGCACAGTCTGCTCTTTATAAACGAAACCGTTTTCGGACAAAGAATAGGTAGGATCATTTAAAAGAGAACCGGAAAAAGCAGCACTGGCTCCTTGAGTCAGCGTCACGACCGCAAGAAGGGCGGCCACCACACTGGACAGTTTCTTTTTCATCTTCATTGGTATCTTTCCTTCCTGCTGTCAAGCGTTTATTTGCGCTTCTCATCCCGGCACCCTCAGGTGCCGGGATGAGATGGGTCATTGAAAAATCAGGCGTTCTTTTCCTCGAAGGTAAAGCCCTTCAGCTTTACAGAAGCACCCATATTTTCGGTAAGTGCCTTGGCCCAGCCACGAGCCTCATTGCCTGCTGTGCCGCCATTGGGGAAGATGATCAGAGTCTCACCCTCTTGCAGCTCAGAATAGGCCACAACGGCATAAGTATCCTTATCAAAGGTCAATGTGCCTTCTGCCTTGCCGTCCACGGTCCAGAAACCGTCCCATGCATAGAGCTTGACCAGTGTGCCATACTTGTCTACAACGATGGCAACACCCCAGCCGTTGGTGGTGAATGTACCTTCGTATTTCTTGTCATAAATCACCATTGCATAGTTCTGAGCAGTGGTGGTCTCAACAGCAGTGTTGTACAGCCACTTGCCTTCTTCAACAGTGTACTTCTTGCCGGCAACAGAGATGGTCTTGTCGTTGGTAACGATTTCTTCGAAGGTCATGCCGCTGACCGTAGCCGCAGTGCCGCAGTAGCACTTGCCGCCGTTGACACCACGCAGGCTCAGTGCAAAGGCACGAGACTCGTTTGCACCGCCAACATTGACACAGATGATCAGAGTCTCGCCTTCCTGCAGTTCAGCGAATGCTACGGAAGAATAGTTGGTGCTGTTGAAGGTGGGAGTCTCGGTGGACTTGCCATCAACCGTGTACAGACCAACATTTGCACCATCATACAGTCTGACCAGAACGCCGTTACGATCCAGAACCAGTGCTACACCCCAGCCATTGATGGAAACAGTGCCATCAAAGCTCTTGTCGTAGATCAGCAGGCTGTACTTGGCAGCATCGGCAGCGGCAACCTGGGTGTTAAACAGCCACTTGCCTTCTGCAGCAGTATAGGTCTTATCACCGATGGTGATAATCTTGGATCTGCTGTCAAAGTTTACACCGGTCAGGGAAACAGTAGCGCCCAGGGTTCTGTTGTTAACCAGGAAATATCTGGAACCGCCTTGGGGGTTGTTGTCAGCAGCATTGGGCGCAACGATCAGTGTCTCGCCATCCTGCAGGGAATCAAACGCCATGGTCAGATAATTAGCAGACAGGCCATCAGGCTTGCTGCCATCAGGGAAGGGATGCTCACTGTCAAACATTTTACCGGTCGTGCCGTCATAAATGCGGATAATCTCGCCATATTCATTGCACACGATTGCCACGCCCCAGCCATTCTGGAAGTTGATCGTTCCATTGTAGTTGGAAGTGTAGACCACGAAAGCGTATTTGCCCACAGCGGACAGGTCCTTATCGATTGCGATCTTGTCCTCGGAAACATACATCTTGTTGTCGCCAATAACGATGGCAGAAATGCCCTCATCGCTGACATTGACCACACGGGTAAATTCTCTTTCGTTGCCATTTCCGTCGGTGACCTTCAGGCAAATGGCATACTTTCCGGCCACTTCCACATTGAAGTCGCCCTTGCTGATGATCTCCAGCTTAATAGTGCAGCCTTCTTCTGTAGTATAGGCAATATCATCATCGGTGATGAAGGTACCGTTGTCATCGGAGATGACCAGACCTGCAAGCACCTTGCCATCCAGGTCAAAGCTCTTGTCACCCATAGGAACAAGGATCTCGGTGTTGCCGCTGACGGTAGGAGCCTGATCCACATACTCGGTCAGTTCCTCAGCACTGTCCACCCAGTAGATCCGCATCAGGTTGCCGTACTTGTTGATCACATTCTGTGCGATAAAGCCACGGCCATCATGGTCGAAGCCATCGCCTGCATAGCCGGTCTGCACGACAACAGCAAAGCCACCGGCGGGGATGACCATATTCTTTGCAAAGGCATCGCTGACCTTCACTTCCTCGCCGTCAATGACCATGGTGGTCACCTTGGAACCGGCACGGTCGGGGTTTTCAGCGTTGACAAACTTGCTGTTTGCACCGTCTCTGCCCTCGATAACGATACCATTCTTATCGATGATCGCAGCGGAGCCGTGGCTGCCGGCGATGGACAGGACAACATCCTTATCGGTGGTATTTCTGAAAATACCGCTGATGTAAGTATCATCCTCATTCTTGCCCAGGGTGGTATCCTCAGTCAGCTCCACGTACAGGCTGTTCTTAAAGCTGATAATCTTACCGTCCCACTTGTTCAGACCCACCAGATTGTCGATCTGCACTTCCAGTGCCACATCGGACAGAGGCTGCAGAACGGTGATCTTACGGGTAGCAGTAGCAGTCTTGCCATCCAGCTCTGCGGTATAAGTGATGGTGTACTCACCGGGGGTCTCGTTGTCGAAACCACCGTCGTCAGAAACGATCAGGGAAGCCTTGTCGTTGTTTACGGATACGCCGAACAGCAGAACGATGTCATCACCGGCATACAGTTCCACCTTCTCAGGCTCGACCGTAATGACCAGCTCACCTGTGGTCGTATTGCCACCAGTGGTGGTATCGTTGCCGCCGGTGGTAGTGTTACCGCCAGTGGTGGTGTTGCTGCCGCCGGTGGTAGTGGTGTTGTCGGCACAGGCTACCAAAGTGCAGGAAAGCGCCATGATCAGCACCAGCAGACATACGAAGATTCTTGTGTTTTTCATATGTTCCTCCTAAAATTTATTTTTTGCTTGAACCTTCAAGCTTGACTATAAAATCGGGGATCACTTTTCTTCAGTTTCTTCGGCAGAATTGGAAGACTCTTCCTCGTTACCTCTCTTGGAGCGTGCCATCTGGATAATTGCCACACCCGTCACTGCCATGACCAGCAGACAAACGCCCAGAATAACCATCATATTCTTCAAAACTTGATCATTTTGCTCGCTATCATTGCCGGGCTTAGTAGGCTCAGTGGGTTTGGTATTGGGCTTGTTCTCTTCGGGATCCTTGATGCCGTCCTCTGTAACATTAGGACGGGCGGGATTCTTTTCGGGATCCCAGTCGCCGCTGGCCACCAATTCCATAGAAATACGGGTATCCAACAGAGAAACCAGTTCCTTCAGCGTTTCCACCACACGCTGACCGGAGTACCCCTTGGCGTAGGAAGTACCTGTAATGCTGTACAAGCTCTGAACGCTCTTCTGGATCTTATAGACATTTACGGCGCCATCGGCAGCCATTGCCTTAATCTCATTAAACTTGGCCTGCAAGTCATTATACTGCTGCTGGGTCATACCACCGTTGGGAATATACAGCCGCTGAGCACGGTCCAGAATCGTACTGAAATAACCATCAAGCACCTTATCCATAGAATCGTGTGGACGAACGGCTGCGGTGCTGTTGACACCAGCCATCAGCACTTCCTGCACATCCTCATGACCAATGATCTGGTTGGAGCAGAAGATCACATAACCGTTAGCACCAGCCAGATAAGATGCTTCGATCTGCTCTTTGTTCTGCCATGCAGGCAGGCCGCTATAAGAGGAGGCAAGGCCTGTATAGTAGTAGCAGATGTTACCGGCAGACTGGATCATTGCAGTCACATTCTTCAACACATCGGAAGCATCCGTGTAGTAAGCCATGGGCGTTGCAATATCGATCCAGCCATTGGCAAACCAGGTCTTCCAATCCTGCTTCTTCTGCTGCAAGGATTCGGTAACGGAGGCAAACACAGATGTGGACAGCAGAATACCATTGGTGTCCTTGACCTCATTTTTGATCCGACGGACATACTCGGTAACTACATTCGTACGATATGTGACCCAGTCGGCGTAGTTTTGGTCAGCTTCCTCCTGACCACCCTTCAAATACTGATAGTCAAACAACTGCTTAAACTTCTTTGCCATCTTCTCCCGATCCGCCTTCTGCGCATCGCTGAAGGTCATACCCTTCTGGGCGGCAAAGGCTTCCATGGCAGCAATGGTGTAGCCGGAGTCCTTGGCAGAATCGGTAACAGGATAACGAATATAGTCCAGGTTCAGTCCGGCCAGACCGGGCACCTTCTTGAACATCTCGTTGTAGTAATTGATCAAGGTGTCCTGTACTTCCTTATTTGCAGGATCCAGGAAGATGTATGCACCGCCTTCATTGCGCTGATAGATGGTGCCGTCATCATTGTACATGATCCAATCGGGATGATTTTTCACCACAGGCACATCGTCCTGGGTGCCAACATAGAAGTTTTCCACCCATGCGTGGACTTCGATGCCATATGTCTGGCAGCAGGCTACGAATGCGGACAGATAATCATTGTAGACATGCTCGGCATCCTTGGTGTAGTTCTCCGCCAGTTTGGGGCTATACGGGAATTCTTCGCTCTCGCTGCGGAAGGTGGAGTAACCATTGTACAAAGTCTCTACGAAAATGGTGTTGATGCCGACTTTATCGTACATCTTCACATTTTCTTCGATCTCCTTGTAGCTCATTTCCACAGGTCTGTGCCAGACACCACGGACGGAAACAGGGCTGCTCTCAGCAGCGGCAGTCTGGATCTTTCTCTGCAACCGCTCTACTTCCAGCTGATAATTGTTGTAGGTCATCAGCTTGCTCTGGCGCTCCTGAGTGGTCCATCCGGCTGTATCCATGCCGGATTCGATGGTCTCTTTCACGCTCTTCAGCTGAGCCAGTGCATTCTGAGTCAGGCTGATGTATTCTCTGATTTTCTCGCCGTTGACATCATACAGCTGCTTGATTCTGTTTTCTGCAACAGCAATGGTGCTGTTGACGGAAGTGACCAGATTTTCATAGTAGCTGTTCAATGTTGTGGTGATGGCGTAGGTCTTTGCCTCTTCATCCAATACCACGGTCGCACCCAGCACGATATTGGAACGGATAAAGTCTCTGCCCTTGCCGTGGCCGGAAATAACATAGCCGCCTTCGGGGATCGCAGAAACATTGACACCCACTTCCACTACCACGCCTTCGGCATCCACAGCAGCTTCATAGCCATAGACATTGGCGCCGGTGCCGGCAGCTTCATTATAGCTCCAGCCATCCTTATAAATGATGGTCTGGTCTGTGCCACGATAAGCAGGGAAAGGACTATCCTCTGTCTCCATGCCTGCGGGGTTCATTTCAGGGGTCGGGTCGATGAAGTTATATTCGCCGGTCACGGTGTTGCCGAAACGGATGAAGTCAAAACCAACCATGGTCACCTCATCGCCCATGTTGAACAGTTCGCCCTTGGACAGCAGTGCCCGGTATCCCTCGCCGTAGGCGCTGAGGACAAAGCTGTTATCAGGAATCACGGAGCCGGAAGCATCGCCCATGCCAAAGCCACGGAACGCTTCCACCGTGAAGGTATTCTTTTCAAAGTCATAAACACAGGTCATTTCTGTGCCGTAAACATTGGTGCCGGTCTTGCTGCCGTACTGATAATCGTAATAAACGACCATGGGGCTGGCACGATTGACATTGGTATAGTCCACGGCAATACGCTTACCGGAGGTTGACTCCACCGCCTTGGTGGGGATCGTTAGAGCGTTGCCACCCAGGACCAACTTGTCACCGATTTTGGCGAAGCTACCGTCCTTCATAGACAAAACAAAGCCGCCCACAGGAATGTAGGTCGTGCCATCGCCGGAGGTGTTGATCTTGGTGACCACATATTCCGTACCCTCAGGCTCACACACATACTCCACAACGCCCTGTTCGGCACGTCCGGTGGTGGTATTGGGATAGAACGCAGTGTATATCACCTTGTCATTGGCGGAGGGTGTCTGGAGGCGGATCTTATAATCCACCAGATCTCCGTTATTCGTTACCTCATAATAGGAAACGGGATCGGAGTAAACACCTTCAATGGTCTTGTCTCCCACGCTGACCGTAATGTCCCGAATCGAGACTTCACGGGTGTACTCGCCTTCTGCGAAAGCTGTCAGTGCTGTCAGTGGAAGCATGGCAATGACCAGCACGCAACACAGGATCCGGCGCAAGCAGGAAGATACATTCAACTTCTTTTTCATCGTTCGTCTGTGTCCTTTCTTCTTTTATAGAGATATCCAACACCCAGCGCAACCATAGCCATTAACGTCAAGCCGATGCCCAGCGCACGACCGATCCGGGAAGGATTTTTGTCGGCAGTGTTGTTATCCTTGTTTTCATGTGCAGGTTTCTGAGGGATTTCTGGTTCCGTTGGAGTCTGCTCATCAGCACCGCTATCAGCCAGCTTATCAGCCACATGGGGCAACCGCGCTGGAGCTTGTCCAGCAAAAGTCTTTTCCAGCATATCGATATACCGCTGATTGTTCAAAATCGACTGGGAACCAAAGAACACGAAACCTTGTGCGCCTACATCCGCAGTGGTCTGCATCTGTGCCAGCACCTGCTCATCGGATAGATTGTGATAAGTAGGAGAAATGCCAGCGTAACAATAACACTGAGAAAGTCCAGGCAACATCGCCTCCAGCGCACTTTTCAGCGTGGGAATATCATCGTAGTAAGCCATAGGCGTGATAATATCCAGATAACCTCTTTCCAGCCATGTGGAAAAATCCTGTTTTTTATTACCGAAGGACTTACCCTGTTCTGGGAAAACTGCAGTAGACAGCACCACCTTCTCATGCTTGCTTTTTACCATTTCTCGTACTTCTCCAACAAAGTTCGTGACCTGCTGCGCCCGGTAGCTGACCCATTGGTCATAGCGCTGGGCAACCGCAGTCACCTTCTCTTCCCGACTGGTGTTTTCCGAGAATATCAATCCCTGCTGCTGGACGAAACCGTCCATGGCCACTTCTGTATAACCCGTGTCATCGGACTGATCGGATACGGGATAGCGGATGTAGTCCAGATTCAGTCCCGCAATCTGCGGGAACTTGGTCAGCAGCTCATCATAGAAGCGGATCAAATACTGTCTGACTTCCCTGTTGGCAGGATCCAGAAACAAATACCCGCCGTATTCTGCTCCTTCACTCTGGCGGAGGGAGCCGTCCTTGGTCAGCATCAGCCACTGAGGGGCGTGTTTGGTAAAGTAGTTTTCTTTGACACCGACATAAAAGTCTTCCACCCACGCATGTACTTCAATGCCACGCTTGGATGCTTCTGCCACAAATGCGGTCAAATAATCCGGATAGACACCATAATCATAGTCTTCAAAGCCCGTATAATAGGGTATCCAAGAAGAGCGGTAGACCGTCATTCCATGGAAAAAGGTTTCCAAAAAGACCAGATTGATTCCTGTTTTTTGAAAGGTATCCAGAACTGCGCAAATTCCTTCCAAATTTGTTTCTTCACCGGTTACATTGGGTCTATGCCAGACACCCCGCGCCTGGATCTGACCATTCTGTTCCGGCAACTGCGCCGCTTTGACTTGATTATTACTCATAATTCCTCCGGCTGACAGGATCATCAACACCATCAGCATCCAACAGGCAACTCGTTTTTTCATATTTTTTGATATTAGAAGGTTTCAAGGTCAGATCAACCTCAAACATCCGCTTCCAAGGCATTTGGCAACGATCGATCTCATATTGGCTTGCAATTTCAGGAAGTAGCTCCTCCATATAATCTTTCAGGTGCTGCCGCACCAGATGTGCCACTTCGCCGTCTTTCTGTCCTGCGTTGAAGTAACCATAGCCCATCGTCTCGATCAAGCCCGTGACTTCACGGCGAACATGTCCGCAGTAGCCCACATCCTCATACAGGCGTTGGGCTGTAAACAGTTTTAACTGTTCACTGTTGCCAAACAGCCATGTAAAGATCGCCTGACACACCGCCGTGCCCAGGGTATTTGAAGATGTATTCCAGCCGGCATAGGCTGCCAGATCCGTCAAGGAGATCCGTTGAGCCAGCAGTCCCACAAATTCTGCATCGCCACCATTGCAATAAGCGCCGTCCGCCACCGCCGCCAAACGCCCGGCACGAACCGTTTCTGCAATTTGGTCACAGAACCCGGCCAAATCTCGCATTTGATACCCCTCAGAGGGTTTTTGCCACACTTCCACCGGATCCTGGGCAGGATAATTAAGATAGAGTGTAATATCTTCCTCTCCATCGACCACCTGACATCCGCTGGTAGCCAGTAGTAGCGGAAGGGTCTGCCCCACAGGACGATCTTCGTACAGTGGCACGATCTGAGGGGATCGTTCATGGGCAAACACCGACTTGATCCGAGGCCGCCGTCCCATCAACCCACAGGCAGCTGCCGCCAGCAGCGTCATACCAACCTCGTCTGCACCGGGGTACATCGGAACTGCGCCCAGTCCGCTTTTTGCTACAACCTGCTTTAAATACTCTCGGTCTACGGTAGTATAGCCGTAAGCGGAGGAGTCATCCTGAGGAATGACCAGTCGCTCAAAACAGTCCCGATATCCAGTCAGTATCTTTTCAAGGACTTTACGGTTACACTGCCGACGGGCTTCAAAGTCAGCCAGATGATCGCCGGTCTTCTCCGCATAGGCTTTAAGCGTCTGCTCAGCCTTCTCGGCAGACATCAGTCCCAGCGCTCGCTTGTGCTTTACCTGTCCAGTCAGGAACACCTCACGACCGCAAGTTTCGTAATAATCCGGTTCTTCATCTGCAGAAGAATAGCTGGGGCAGCGCATAATCAGTGCAAAGGCAAAGATCTTTAATGTCGGATTATCTTTCTTCAGCTGCCGCACTGTATCCAATCGCCGCAGTAATTCCTGCTCCGACAAATGATGGATCCGAGACGGAATGATGCCGCCATACAGCAGCATATCCAATGACAGCACGCAAGCATCGGCATCTGCACACTCCTGCTTTATGAAGCGTATCAACGCATCCACATCTGCCGGCGTTTTTTTCCACCCCAGCATAGCCATTCCCGGCACCATCAGTTGAATCGGCGTTCCTTTGGCGATTTGCTGTGCAAAGGCCTCATTACAGGGGCGCTCATCCAGAGGGATATAAACGATCTTCATAACCGATCAATCCTCACGCAGGCACAGCGCTGCATCCAGCCGCTCAGTAATGACCTTAGGACGGGTAATGGCAGAGCCAACCACAACTGCATAAGGGTTGATTTCGGAGACCTGCTCCAAATGTGCCACCTCAAAAATGCCACCCTCTGCAATCAATTTCGTATGCTTGAGATGTTTCTTGCACTCTGCCATAAAATCGATATCTGGCAGAGGGGCATCCTTGGTATTTGCTGTGTAGCCGCGCAAGGTGGTAGAAACATAATCAAAGCCCAGCTTTTCCGCATACAGCGCTTCTTCCAGAGTGGATATGTCCGCCATCAGCTCCCGATCTCCACAGTGGGCTCTTGCATAAGCGTACAGTTCTTCCAATGTCTCCCCTTCCGGGCGAGGGCGGTCAGTGGCATCCATGCACACCACATCACAGGGTACCGCCAACAGCCGATCCACTTCCTTCTTGGTAGGGGTAATGTAGATCTCGCTATCAGAATAGACCTCTTTTACAAGGCCAACGATCGGCAGATCCACCTCATCATGAATACTCTGCACATCGTCGCACAGCGCACGAATGCCGCAGGCGCCGCCCTCTTTTGCCGCTTTGGCAAACAGGTGCATGATTCCGTAGCCATACAAAGGCTCGCCTTTGACTGCCTGGCAGGATACGATCAAACCACGATTTAATTTACTCATACTCATCTTCCCATTCTATCCAAGTTCTATATTCTTGGGTCTTTTTTCTGTGTCTACATTATAAGATACCCCCTCATCCATTGTCAATAGCATTTTCATTTTTTGGAATTTTTTTGAAAATAGTTTTCATTTTTTGTGCAAATTGTTTCAAGAAAAAATGAAGCGCCCGTTGTGTCGGAGCACAACAGGCGCTTTTTCAGTTATTTGATTTTCAGTGTTTTGATTTCAAAAGGCTTGAAATGGAGATCAACCTTTGTCCCAGCAAAAAGCTCTTTCTGTTCGTCCTCCAGGATATTGCACAGCACAAACTGCCGTTGCTGCGGTGTCTGAATCGTCACCGTTTCGCTGGCGCCCAAGCTTTCGTACAGCCGCAGGACAACTCCCTCATCTTCGCCATATTTTACAGTTTCCAGAATCACTGTATGGTTTCCATGAATGCAGAAAGGTGCTTCCAAGCCCCGTCGGGCAGTCAATACCGGTCGCTGATTAAATGCATATCCGGCGCGGACGGATTCTTCGCTCAGTGCACCTGTGTGGGGATAGAGTGCATAGCGGAAGAAATGGGTTCCCTCATCTCCCCTAGCATCCGGATGGGTTCCACTCTTGTGCAGTGTCAAACCAAACGTCTTTTTATGGCAGGAAACACCATACTTACTATCAGACAACATGGAAAGACCCACATTCGATTCAGACAGATCCATCCACTTATGGGCACAGACCTCGAACTTGGCATAGTCCGTCACATCCGTAGGATAGCAATTACGCTCCACATAGCCGAACTGGGTCTCTGCACGGTAGTGCTTGGAGAAAAGAGTTGTATCAAAATAAGCGCGGGCTAAGGTATGCTTGTCGTGGAAATCCATCCGATTGTCAAATTCAATCATAGGCGTATCTGCCCGGAATTTCATATCCACTGTCAAGCGAGAACCCTGTCCAATTTCCCAGATGCTACGCAAAATCAGCATTTCATCGCTACAAAGCACCTGTTCCATGGAAACACAGGCTGCATTCACCTCTTTTTTGATGTAGTCCGCATCTATGTCCCAGTTATCATAGATATAGGGCACGTCTTCAGCAAAGCGAATGCGGCCCAGACCATTTTCGGCCAGTTCTCTGCCCTCAAAAATCAGAGACGCAATCACGCCTTCGGCTACTCTCGCCTCATAATGGGGCGTGCGAATCGTTCGGCCATCAAAGTACAGTTTTTCTGTGGTAGCAGAAGGCTTAGCATAGCCAAAGCTATCTAGATGATATCTTGCAATGCACTGCTGTTTGCCATCCAATCCCAGATAGGTATGAACACTGGCTGCATCTTCCATCGCAGGCAGATACTCATCCCGTTCAAAGAACAGCGTATTAAAATACCGCATCTGCACTCCCTGCCCTGCAATCAGCTTTTTGGCCGCAACAAGGGCATCACACTGCTCAGCAAGCGCCTGATCGGTGGCTTCGGCAATACATGTACCCGGCAAAATGTCATGGAACTGATTCAACAGCAGGGTATCGTACAGTTCATCGGTCTGTTTTTTCAGTTTCTCCCCTGCAAACACGGAGATCAGCTCCGCATCATGCAGTGCCTCCTCTAGACGACGATTGTTCTGCTTGAGCGCATGACCAGAGGTATAAGTACCTCGGTGCAGTTCCAGATACAGTTCACCAAAATACTCCGGCAAGGGGCGATCCGTAGCTTTTTTCATGAAGTCCGACACGGTAGTATGCTCCACCACAGCGCACTTGCAATTTTCTTCCGTATACAGTGCACGACTGACCATCTGATCAGAGGGGCCGCCGCCACCATCGCCGAAACCGTAGGCCATCAGTACGCAGTCGCTCTCCCGTTTGTCACGGATATCGGCCAGCCGCTTGCCAACACTTTCTTCATCAATCCATGTCTGAATGGAATTAAAATGGACAGGCACGGAAGAACCGTCGATTCCCAGCCACAGGAAAGTTTCATAGGGGAAGGTATTGGTATCATTCCAGCTGAGCTTGGTGGTCAGGAAATACTTCACGCCACAGGACCGCAAAATCTGCGGCATAGCCGCGGAATAGCCAAAGGTATCCGGCAGCCAGAACGTGTCCGACTCATAGCCGAATTTTTCACGCAAATAACGCTTGCCCCGCAAGAACTGACGGCAAAGAGCTTCTGCGCCGGTCAGGTTGCCGTCGCATTCCACCCAAGTAGCGCCGTTTGGCTCGATGCGCCCTGCACGGACCATCTGCCCCACCTTTTGGAACAGTTCCGGGTCATCCTCCTCCAGCCACTGCAAATATAGTACCGTGGACAGGAAGAATTTATAGTGGGGATACCGCTCCAGCAAGCTCACCGCATTGGATACTGTCCGACGCAGCTTTCGTCGAGTCTCTGCCACCGGCCATAGCCATGCCGTGTCCAAATGGCTGTGTCCAATAATTCCCACATAAGGCTTTTTCTCCGGGCCGGACAGGAATTTATCGATCATTGCCGTAGCTTTGCTTAAAAGTTCCGGACTGGGACAAATTGGGCGAATGGGCAGCAATTCAAAAAGCTGTTCATACAACCGTTCTGCATCGGCAGCTGTAAAACTACCGGGTTTTTGCTCCCGATAGAAGCTATTGAGCAGTTCCAGCTTTTCCGTAAATTCGTACAATCCCTCATTGAACACCACCAGACCAATGCTGCGGTACGGGCGGTTGGGATAGTGTCCATCCATGCCGAAGGTAAATGTACCGTCATAGGGCATGGTGTTAGGGAAAGTATGAGAATAGTAAGCATCCAGTGTGACCGTATCCCCTTCTGTCAGATTTTCAAGCCACAGGTACCTGTGGATCCGGAAGGGATCACTTGGATGCTCGATATAGTCCAGGATTCCAACACTTTTCCCATTGACACAGATCTGATGTTCTACGGCACCGGTATTGGCAAAGAGGCGATATTTTTTCGCAGGGTCAATGCCCTTGGCTGTAAAGCGGAACTGTGCAAGGCAGAATTCTCCACCCCAGTTGTCCCCTTCTGCTATGGGACGAGTGGTACCGTTCTCTGTGATGGTGACTTCCGGCATCACCGTTTCGGAAATCAGGAAAGGATTGTATACCTCCGTCAGACGCATTACTTTAGCCACAAGACGGTCAATTTGTTTTCCTATTAACATTATTGATAGCTCCTTCAATTACATAGACTTATCCGATACTGCTCCGGCTGTTCGCAGTGCACGTTCCCGAGCTTCGTCCCCCAGCGTTTCGCAGATGGCATCATACAACACATTTACAATAAAGGATATGGACACAATTGTAGACACCGAACCGCCCTCATGAGCCGCCTCACGCCGAGTGGACAACAGCACATAGTCGCCATATTTTGCCAACGGCGAACGGTCATAGCAGGTAACGACTACAATTTTGACGCCATTTTTCTTGGCAATCTCCGCAACATCAATGATATCTTTTGTACTGCCAGAAACACTGATCAGAATAACCACATCTGTATCCGTCATATTGCTGGTGATCATTGCCTGCAAGTGCGGATCCGGAGTCATCGTGACATTGATACCAATTCTGGCCAGTACATTGCTGATCTCCATGGCGGTAACGGCAGAATTGCCCACGCCAAAGGCACCGATCTTTTTGGCACCTACCAGTGCTCTGGCAATCTTCAGGCACTTATCGTAGTTGATACCGTTGGATGTTTCGGTAATGGCATCGGTCATCTGCCGGGCAATTCGCTGAATGGGACTGCTGACATCATTCTGGTTAACTGTACCGAGTTCTTTGCTCAGGCTCAGCTTAAAATCCTGAAAGCCGTTATATCCCAGCTTCTTACAGAAACGAACCACCGTCGCCTCTGCCACCTTCAGCTGGGCAGCCAGCTCTGTAATGGACATATACACCAGTTTATCCGGCTGAATTTTTTCCAGTCCTTCAATAAGCTTTCGCTCTTTATTGGTCGCTACATTTTTTAAGGCATAGATCCTGTCAAATGTTTTTCCGATCATTTTCTTTCTCCTCTCTGATCGCAATTCTTCCTTTTACATTCTATCATATCAAATCCTTCCATAATTTACAAGGACTTCCGAAAGGAAATTTCATTCACTATTTTACGGCTTGAAAAAAATTTTCACTTTTTTCAAAAAATTAGTAGCATATTTTCAGAAATGCTGTATAATGAACTCAAACCATTTATAAAGGAGAGTACATTTATGAAGCGCTCTGAAATCAATAAAGCTCTGAAAGAACTGGAAGCCATGTGCCAGAAGGAGCATTGCTATCTCCCTCCCTTCTGCCATTTTACCCCCGAGCAGTGGGAGAATATGGGGCACGAATACGACGAGGTTCGGGACTGTATGCTGGGCTGGGACATCACCGACTACGGTCTGGGCAACTTCGACAAGTTCGGCTTCTCCCTGATCACCATTCGCAACGGTAACCGGGCCATGGTGGACAAATACCCCAAGGTCTACGCTGAAAAACTGCTGTATCTGAAAGAAGGGCAGTACGCCCCCAACCACTTCCACTGGTACAAGACCGAAGATATCATCAA
The DNA here is from genome assembly GCA_964586875.1 of uncultured Oscillospiraceae bacterium. Classification (GTDB taxonomy): domain Bacteria; phylum Bacillota; class Clostridia; order Oscillospirales; family Oscillospiraceae; genus Faecousia. The sequence goes on along the minus strand of CAZPJH010000011.1, from coordinate 6,605 downwards.
CCGGGGCGGTGGAAATGTGCTCATCCGTGTTTACAATAGCCTGCCCAACGAAGAAATTGACTATGAATCCGATGTGACCGTCCACACTGATGGACGCACCTATACTGTTCCTGCCGGAACACAAATTCGTCTGACCCCCGGCGAGAGCATTCACATTCAGCAGTACCTGTACCACGATTTCTCTGTGGAAGAGGGCAGCGGCGATGTGCTGCTGGGCGAAGTGAGCCAGTGCAACGATGATAATACCGACAACCGCTTCAATCCTCCCGTAGGCCGCTTCCCCACGATTGAAGAGGACGAAGCACCTTACCGCCTGCTGTGTAACGAGTACCCCAAGGCCAAGTAAGAGGTAGTGCCATGATCGATGTTGTTGCATTGGGCGAACTGCTCATTGACTTTACCTGCATCAGCCGTGATGCCGACGGCTATCCCACCATGGCTGCACACCCCGGCGGCGCTCCTGCCAATTTTCTGGCAGCGCTGAGCAAATACGGCGCAAAAACCGCCCTTCTGGGCAAGGTGGGTACCGATGCTTTCGGCAAACTTTTGACTGCCACATTAAATCAGGCAGGCATCGACACCCGGGGGCTGGTGGCAGATCGTGATGTATTCACCACTCTGGCCTTTGTCACCTTGGACGAGCAGGGTGACCGGGAGTTTTCCTTCTCCCGAAAGCCCGGTGCGGACACCTGTCTGACCTTCGATGATCTGGACTTGAGCATCATTGATCAGGCCAGGGTTTTCCACTTCGGCTCCCTGTCTTTGACCGATGAGCCTGCCCGGTCTGCCACCTATCAGGCCATTTCCTATGCCAAGAGCAAACGCAAGCTCATCACCTACGATCCCAACCTGCGCAAACCGCTGTGGAAAAGCCTTGACGGTTGCAGGATGCAGATGCTCTGGGGGTTGAAGCAGGCCGATGTGGTAAAGATCAGCGATGAAGAAGTGGAATTTCTCTTCGGTCTGGGTGCGGAAGAAGGCGCAGCGCATATTCTGCGAAACTACGGCGTGAAGCTGGTATTCATCACCTGCGGCGCAGAGGGCTGTTATTTCTCCAACGGCACGGCTTCCGGCAAAGTGCCTTCCCTGGCAGATATCCATGTAATCGACACCACCGGCGCAGGCGATATTTTCGGCGGCAGTGCTATCTGGAAGCTACTGCAACTGAATAAGGCTCCGGAAAACCTTACAAAAGATGAGCTGGAGGACATCGTCCGTTTTGCCTGCACTGCCGCAGGCCTGTCCACCACCCGTCCCGGTGGCATTTCCAGCGTGCCAGAAATGGAAGAAGTTTTGCAGAGGTTGAAGTGATGCTGCACACCATTCAAAACAAATTTCTGACTGTCACCGCTGCCGAAAAGGGAGCAGAACTTCAGTCCATTTTGGGTGCTGACGGCACGGAATATCTCTGGCAGGGCGACAGCCGCTACTGGTGCGATCGGGCACTGAACCTATTCCCCTTTGTGGCTCGGCTGACGGATGGCAAATACTATCTGGATGGGGAACTTCATGAAATGTCCATTCATGGTCTTGCCCCCTACCGGAATTTTACGCTCGTCGAAAACAGTGGGCAGAAAATGATTCTACAGCTGTACGACGACTGTGAAACCCAAACCCAATATCCCCGGCATTTTTCCTTCCAAGTGATCTACCAATTGGAAGAAAACTGCCTAAATATCTGCTTCCGGGTGGAAAACCGGGACGAAAAGCCCCTGTATTTTGGCCTTGGTGGACACCCCGGTTTCAATGTTCCGCTGGAAAAAGGAAAGCAATTTGAAGATTACCGCCTGCGTTTTGAAGAATGTGCCCCCTGCAAGCAGGTCATTTTCACCGACGATTGCTTCCCCACCGGACAAACCCGCCCCTTCCCGCTGGAAGATGGGAAGATTCTGTCCCTGAACCACCATCTTTTTGACAACGATGCCATTGTCCTGACCGATATGGCGCGGCAAGTCACTTTGGAATCAGCAGGTGCAGGACACAGTGTCACCGTTGCTTTCCCCCAAATGCCCTATCTGGGGCTGTGGCATTGGCCGAAAACCGATGCCCCCTATCTCTGCATTGAGCCTTGGGGCAGCCTACCTGCCAAAGCCGGGGAAGTCACCGTGTTTGAAGAGAAGCAGGATCTTTACTGCCTGCAACCAGGCAAAATTTACGAGAACACTTGGAGCATACGAATCCAAAGCAACTAATTCCCATATAATACACAAAGTGCCCACCGAATTCGGTGGGCACTATTTTATCGATTACACATTTTCAATTTGGATATCATAATATAACCAGGTGGACAGATATCGGCTGCCGGAATCTGGCAGAATGGTGACGACTGTTTTATCCGGATTCCCTGCAGCAATGGCTTTCGCTGCAAAATAGGCTGCGCCGGAGGAGATTCCGGCTAAGATTCCCTGCCCCGCCAAAGCTCTGGCGGCTGCAAAAGCTTCCTCATCTGTCACGGGAACGATCTCATCCAGCAATTGCACATCCAGCACCTTGGGCACAAAGTTTGGGCCAATCCCCTGAATGCCGTGAGCACCTGCCTGACCGCCGCTAAGCAGTGGGCTTTTCGCCGGCTCGACCGCTACAATGCGAATATTGGGATTTTTCTCTTTCAGGAAACGCCCTGTCCCGGTGATGGTGCCACCGGTACCCACACCTGCTACAAAAATATCCACCTTCCCCCGGGTCTGCGCCCAAACTTCCGGACCGGTGGTACGATAGTGCGCCATCGCATTGGCAGGATTGTCAAACTGACTGGGGATAAAAGCGTTTTCCATCTGTTCAGCCAGTTCCTGCGCCTTGGCGACCGCACCGGCCATGCCCAATTTGCCTGGTGTCAAACAGACTTCTGCGCCATAGGATGCCATCATTTGCCGCCGCTCCAGACTCATAGAGTCGGGCATTACAATGATGCAGCCGTAATCCCTTTGGGCAGCGATGGCCGCCAATGAAATGCCCGTATTGCCGGAAGTCGGTTCGATGATGGTACTGCCAGATTTCAGGATACCCCGTCTTTCTCCGTCCAAAATCATCTCCAAAGCCGCTCTGTCCTTGACAGAGCCAGTCAAGTTGGTGTATTCTAACTTTAAAAACAAGTTGTGCTCCACCTGATAGAGGGGTGTGGAACCGATCAAATCTTCAAATCTCATGGAAATACCTCCGTCAAAACAGGAAATGAGGAATAAATATGTCCGAATTCAATGAAATCACACAATTGCTCCTACAAGATTACGGCACAGGCCGTACCATCGACACCACCGTGCCCGTGGGTCGTCCCACCATGGCAGCTGCCAAAGAACTAATGGAAAAGCTGCGTATTCTATTATTCCCCGGATTTTACCGTGGCGAGAATTACGGCAGTTTGGAAAGTTATGTCTCCATGTTGGTCTCTGATATTCATTTTCGACTAGAGGCAATTTTGCTGCCACTGACCGGAAACGATTTGCAACGATGCGACCAGATCTGTACTGGGCTTTTGCGGGACATTCCCCGTATCCGGGCCCTTTTGCAGCAGGACTTGCAGGCTTTCTTAGCCGGAGATCCTGCCGCCACCAATGAAGCAGAGATCATCGCAGCCTATCCCGGTTTTCAGGCCATCATTGTCCATCGACTTGCCAATACACTGCTGCATCTGGGGACACCGGTTCTGCCCCGATTGCTGTCAGAAATTGCCCACAGCCGCACCGGTATCGACATTCACCCCGGCGCAACCATTGGCGCAGCCTTCTTCATCGATCACGGCACCGGTGTGGTCATCGGTGAAACCACCGTCATCGGTACAGGGGTAAAAATCTATCAGGGCGTTACTCTGGGTGCACTGTCCACTCGGGGTGGCCAGTGCCTGCGAGGTAAAAAACGTCACCCCACCATTGAAGACGAGGTGACGATTTACGCAAACGCATCTATTTTGGGCGGCGATACGGTCATTGGCAAAGCTGCCACCATCGGTGGCAGCGCCTTTGTCACAAAATCTGTGCCTGCCGGAGCGACCGTTATCGGTAGTGTGCCAAATCTTTGATGACTTCCCCAGCCAGCAGCAATCCTGCAATACCGGGAATATAGGAAGTACTGCCGGGGATCTGCCGCTTCCCCAATGCCGCCGCTTCTTCCTCCGCCCCCACGGGGGTCAGTGCTTCTTCCAGGGAATAAACTACTTTCATGTGGTTTATTCCCCTTTTTTTCAGCTCTTTACGCATAACACGGGCCAAGGGGCAGATGCTGGTTTTAGAAATATCTGCCACACGGAAGGCGGTGCCATCCATTTTATTGCCGGCACCCATGCAGCTGATGATCGGGGTCCCCACGTCAAAAGCGCGCTGTGCCAGGCAAAGCTTGCCGGTGACGGTGTCGATGGCATCCACAATATAATCATATTGGGTAAAGTCAAACTGATCTGCCGTTTCCGGTGTATAAAATACCGGATAGGTGTTCACCGCCAGATGGGGGTTGATATCCAGCAGCCGCTCTTTGGCCACCTCTACCTTCAGCTTTCCCACCGTCTGATGGGTGGCCAGGATCTGACGATTGATATTGGTGATACTCACCGTATCGCTGTCGATCAGATCCAGCCCACCGATGCCACTGCGAGCCAGAGCTTCCGCTGTATATCCGCCAACGCCGCCAATGCCAAAAACAGCAACACGGGCATTTTTCAGCCGACACATCGCTTCCTCTCCCAGAAGCAGCTGAGTTCTTGAAAATTGCATATCAATCCTCGAAGGTCAGAATATCCTTGTAGCGCTCCTTGAAAATGCCGTAAACAGCATCTAAAACAGCCTCATCCTCCACAGCCAGATAGTTCTCCGTTTCCTCGTCCACAGGCTCGATCTCCAAAATCACGATCTCTGCAGAACCTTCGTCCGCAGGCATCAGGATCAGGTACTCCTTGCCTTCGTATTCGATGACATCCAGATACTCAAACTGGGTATCGTTGCCGTTCTCGTCTGTCAGCGTGATAATGCTGACCTCTTCTTCATTCAAAACTTCCTGATTGTTTTCCATGGTCTTATTCTCCTTATCGTAAAATAAATCAGCCTTCTTCTACAACGATCTCCGCCACCTGCAAGCCGGGGTTACGGCGGCAAGTGAAATCGATGGCCCAGTAGCTGCTAAATACCAGCAGGTTGTTGCCGTGATAATCTTCCAGCAGCTCCGCATCAGAGCCCAAATTCAGATCTGCCAGGTCACCGGGATAGCTTTCGATGCGGCGAATTTCCTCATAGGGCAGCATTTCCATCCGCAGATCAACGCCGTACTCATTCTTCATGCGATATTCAAACACGTCAAATTGCAACGTACCTACCACACCTACGATGACCTCTTCCATACCGGAATTGGGCACCTTAAAAATCTGGATCGCACCTTCCTGAGCGATCTGCTCGGTACCCTTGACGAACTGCTTACGCTTCATAGAGTCCTTAGCAGACACCCGACAAAAATGTTCCGGCGCAAAGGTTGGGATACCGGAATACAGGAATTTCTTGCTGGGTACAGTGATGGTATCACCAATGGCAAAAATACCGGGATCAAACACGCCGATCACGTCACCGGCATAAGCCTCTTCTACGATCTCTCGATCCGCAGCCATCAGTTGCTGAGGCTGAGACAGGCGCATTTTCTTTTTGCCCTGCATATGATAGTATTCCTCGTCCCGCTGGAACTTGCCGGAAACAATACGCATAAATGCCAGTCTATCACGGTGTGCCTTATTCATGTTCGCTTGGATCTTAAAGACAAAAGCAGAGAAATTGGCATCAAATGGATCGATCACACCGCAATCAGCCGTCCGGGACAGGGGCGGCGGTGTCATTTTCAGGAAATTCTCCAGGAAAGGCTCCACACCGAAGTTTGTCAATGCAGAACCAAAGAACACCGGGGACAGTTTGCCGCAGCGCACTTCTTCCAGATCCAGTTCCCGTCCGGCAGACAGCAGCTCCACATCATCGATCAGCTGCTGATGCTTGCTCTGACTATCCAGCAACTCTGCCACGCGGCTATCATAAAGATCCACGCTCTCCTTCTGGGCCCGGTTCTTGCCGGAAATACCGGAGAAGAAGATCAGTTTACTTTCTTCCCGATCATACACACCCATGAAATCCTTGCCCGATCCAATGGGCCAGTTCATAGCATAGGTTTCAATGCCCAGTTCTCGCTCCACTTCGTCTAAAAGGTCAAAGGGATCTTTGGTTTCCCGATCCATTTTGTTGACAAAAGTAAAGATGGGAATATGGCGCATGGCACAGACTTTAAACAGCTTTCTGGTCTGGGCAGCAGCTCCACATCATCGATCAGCTGCTGATGCTTGCTCTGACTATCCAGCAACTCTGCCACGCGGCTATCATAAAGATCCACGCTCTCCTTCTGGGCCCGGTTCTTGCCGGAAATACCGGAGAAGAAGATCAGTTTACTTTCTTCCCGATCATACACACCCATGAAATCCTTGCCCGATCCAATGGGCCAGTTCATAGCATAGGTTTCAATGCCCAGTTCTCGCTCCACTTCGTCTAAAAGGTCAAAGGGATCTTTGGTTTCCCGATCCATTTTGTTGACAAAAGTAAAGATGGGAATATGGCGCATGGCACAGACTTTAAACAGCTTTCTGGTCTGGG
>CAZPJH010000010.1:0-34362 GCA_964586875.1 uncultured Oscillospiraceae bacterium | reverse complement strand
ACTGACACCTATCGTTTGGTCTACAAAAATTAATTATAATACTCCACGAATGGAATCGGTTTCGGAGACGGATTCTTACGCAACATTGACATGGAATGACAGTACCCAAAATGCCACAGCAGTGCTACACCAGAAGGGAGCATTCAAGTTAATCCAGCGCATTTACAATGCGGATCAATCGAGCTATTATTCGTGGACATTTACATTCAAAATAGGGTTGGTTCTTGATGAAGGCTTGTACTATTTCCAGAATGCAGAATATGACAAATATATGCAGATCGACAATGATGACGGTCCGGAGTATGGCACAAGCGGTAGTATTGTGGAATTATGGGATTTTGATGGTGGAGACTATCAAAAGTGGAATTTAAGACATGTTAAGGATGGATACTATAAGATTATTTCCCATAAAAGTGGAAAAGCTTTAACAGCACCATCGAGTACGGATTCTGCTATTACGCAAACCGCATACACCGGAAAAAATGCGCAGCTCTGGAAAATCACATTGACAAGCGAGGGATATAAACTTTCTCCAAAATCCAACACAGCATATTATATAGCAGCTGGGTTTAGCTTGCTATCCGGAAACGGTCGCAATGTGGAAATGAGAGCTTCTCAGTCAGACAAAAAAGATGAGTGGGTTCTTGTTCGCATAGGATATGCGTCATTGGTTGCGGGGGAAGGTCAGCAAAAAAGTAATTGGTGTTGGGTAACATCAGCTCGTATGTTTTCGAAAAATTCGTATTCATCTGTTACATATACCCAGAGTGATGCGGTGACACATGTAAAGGGTAGTGCTAAGAATGAAGGTGGAACTTGTTCTGAAGCACAAACAGCGATTAATTACTATATATCTAACATATCTGGAGCTTCTATTAGTACGGTAGTAAAATATAATGTCATATATTCCGAAGAAAATTTGGTGCGTTTCTTGGACGATGGTCATGTTATTTATATTGCTCGCAGTTGGTATAGCGATATGAATGATTCGCAAAGCCGAACTGGTGGGCATGCAACACTGATATATGGATATATAGTTGTTGATTCGGAAACTTGGTTTTTAGTAAGAGATCCTTGGCCAGTCAACGAGGGTGATACATATATGATTTCTTACGAAAAATTATGTAAGGGAAATGAGTATAGACCGAGCGAAGAAGCGGACAACGGAGTTTGGTATGCATCGATTGTTGTAAATACTTCGTATGCAAATGAAACAATACCATATTACTTTGATCAGTGATTGAGCAAAGTAATTGCGAAATGAAAGGAGAATAATAAATGAAACACTCATTGATAATATTGTTGACTGCTATTATTTGCGTGGCATCTTTTATCATACCTGTAGCAGCATATTCTACTGACTCGCTGTGTTTAAATGCGGAAGAAGAATCCCGATTGGATGTATCTTCCGATGATACGGTTGTGAAATTGTTTTGCGGTTCATTTATGAAAGACTTTTCGGAGCAGGAAGATATCATAAACATCGTAGAAAAATCGGATATTATGTATTTAATTGCAAAAAGCTCCGGAGAGATTGTGTATAAAAATTATTACAATGGAGAAATAGTGGAATTGAATCCGTTAAATCGCATATCGGATTGGAGTGATTTTTATACATATGCCGTATCTTCAAATTCAGTTTTTGATTCGGCGGTAAAAGTGAACAAAGTATACTGTTTAAATGGTGAACCATCTCATGATGGAGTATATATTTACTATGATACAGATGAAGGCGATTATGTTTTATTTAAAGAGTATTTAAGTGCTGATGAATCTTATTTGTTCCCGATTTCGGATTTTTATGAGTTTTCAGCAGTGGTATATAATGACCGACTTTTACATAAAGATGCCGATGGTGGTGGCACTGCAATTGATGAGTTGTTCGATTTGGAAAGTTATCTATACAAACCGACAAGTAAACCGACAAGTAACTTTCAATGGATGACGATAGGACTTGTGATATGTATTACTTTCGTTGCTGTTGGAGGAATATTGTATTTATCACGTCGTAAAAAACAAAAAAGCTAATATACATGTCGGCGTACACTTTGCGTTTCCTTCATAATTTCGCACTGGAAATTGCTTATTAGCCTCAAACAAACATAGTCTGGCCTGCGGAATGCAGGCCAGACCGTGTGCTTATGGTGGATTTAGAGACTTAGTGCATTTCCAATAGTCTGTGCCGCTTCTTTTTGGGCTGCGGTGGTGACATGGGCGTAGGTATCGAGAGTAAACCCGGCGGAGAAATGACCCAGCATTCCGCTGACGGTCTTAATATCCACGCCGTTTTGCAGGGCTACCGTGGCGAATGTGTGTCGTAAGTCGTGAAATCTGACCTTGGGGATCCCGGCTCGCTCCAACACTCGTTTCAGCATATTGTTCACGCTGTCCGGCGAGATCGTACCGCCGTTGGGACTGGGAAACACAAATTCGTCTTTGGTTTTGGCTTTCTGCTGTTTCAGAACTTCTACCGCTTGTGGTGAGATCGTCACCGTGCGGTAGGAGTTTTTCGTTTTTAAGGGGGCTTCGGTGACCTTGCCGTCCACTCTGGCTACCTGTCGTTTGACTTTTATAATACCGTTTTTCCAGTCAATGTCCGACCATTTCAGCCCCAGAAGTTCGCCCCTCCGCAAGCCGGTAGCCAGTTCGATGTAGTACATTTCGTACACACCGCTGGCCTTGGCTTCCGTTTGAAGTCTGTCTTTCTCATAAAATCCTCCTGAAAATATAAAAATCGGGCACAGATACGCATGACAAATAAACGGCAGACGAACTGTCGAAAATTTGTAACATGTATCTGTGCCCGATGAAAATCGGCGGCTTATAAGCGGTTCTCGCATACGCACCGTTAATCGGTCACGAAAAGAAAGAATATGTAATATTCGATTGTGATTTGATTGTAGCAAACAGATGTTTGGTTGTCAATAGCGAGAACGAAAAAATCCGGCGAAAAATGTAAAAAGTCAGGATTTCATGACAGCTGCAGATTTCGCGCATCTTTTTCTTCTGTCTGTTCGCTGGACTCACCGTACTGTTCCCTGACAGCCTTTACCTTGCCCTGACTGCCGAGAGAACGGCTGGGGCGGTGTCCTTTCCTGTATCCCCAACAAAAAGCCAACACAGGCCGACCACGGAAAATTCGTCACTTTTCACACTTGCAAATATTTCACCCCAGAGGTAACATCACCAAAACTTTTTGGAGGTGTCGCCATGAAAAACATCATCGAGAAATTGAAAGCCGAAGTCCAGGCTGACCCGGCCAGATTTTGCAGTGACAGCCGTGAGCCGATTTTGGACACGCTTTACTGGCATTACTGCGAAGATGTGGGCATTGAAACAGCAGAAAGCAAGGCTGCTCGAGACGACTTCAATGCGGCGTTAGAATTTCTCAGCATGGAAAAAATAAACGAGATCTACCTGCTGGCTATTGCCTTGTCCGCCGAAGCCGAGCGTGCTGCATTCATCTGTGGCGTAAAGCTGGGCGTGCAGTTGGCGATGGAGGTGAACTGAAAATCGTTCCCAAACATACTTGTGAAATCTGCAAAGTTTGTCAGTAAGTCGGAGTTGACAAAATGGCGGAGATGGTGTATACTGGTCACAGCGGACGAATATGTCCCGCCGTTGAAGCAAGGGCTTTGTTGGGAAGTGCTTGTGGAGGCTCTAGTAGGGTTGTGTGGTCTCCAAGTTCCAACTAGGTGTTCGCACCGAAGATAAAAACACTCGTGTTTAACAGAATGATTGCCTCGACCCATGTGTCGGGGCAATTTTTCTACGATAAAAACGAGAGATAGAGTCGATGGAAAAGATAGAAAATACCATTGCTGTTTTTGAACGGCTAAGAAAATATAGCTACAAAATCTTTATAGAAAACGGCATGGAGATTGATTTGCGTTTCAGCCGTGAACATTTCCATCATCTGGTCGGATTTCAACATTTGACCGATTTGGAGAGCATTTATAATCCTCGTTCCCGACAGAAGTTCTACGGTGATTTCCGCAAAGGGAAGGTATCTGCGGAGTTGATCAAAAAGAGCACTCAGTATGAAGTGATCCGTGAAAGAGTCGAGGCGTTTGAGGTGCTGGAAGATATACTGGCTCCTGGCGATGGGAAAATCATTGTTGAATTTGATAACAGCAAGACTGATTCCATTATTAAAGCAAAGTTTCATCTGTATCGCAGGATGGGTGATCCGTTTAAGGGCGAAGCGGTTTTCTTCACGCTCTTTATTGACAGCGAAAATGGCAGTACATATTTTCCTGTGACCTACATTGTAGAAAAGTCAAACAGATATGTGCGTGAGCAGACGATGTACACTTGTCGCATTGAACGGCAAATGTTGAATAGCAAGAAGGCACCGGCTACGGTGTGATGCGTTTGATTGCATTTTCTTGTTTCTTTTCGTTTTGTTAGTAGCCGTTTGGCGGTAGGAGATACTGCCGTAGGACGGGAATGGGCTGGAACGGGCTTGGCTGGACGGATTTGAGTTTGACCCATGTTTTGACCCATACGGGGTTATCAGCCGTTGGATTTTCTAGCAGACAGTGGACTTTCGGCGTTCGGGAAATGCCCCAAAACGGGGCGAAACTGCGTATAATCGCCCCAAAAGTTGATTTGACCGCAGCTCATAACCCGGAGGTCGTAGGTTCGAGTCCTGCCTCCGCAACCACAAAAAGTCCTGAAATCACATGATTTCGGGACTTTTTCTTTGCTTTTTGCAGTTGAAAAGTTGGGAGATTTTTTTGGAAAAACGGCAAAATCGTTCCCTGACCCATACGCTGACCCATGTTGGAAAAATTTTGGCAAAATTCTGCGAATTTTTCGTCACCGCCGGAAAGAAAAAGTAGCTGTTTTCAGAAAATTTCCGAATTTTCTGAAAATTTTTCTTTGGGTCACTTCTGGGCCACAGGTATCATTTTTAGCCAATCTGTGAGTGAATGTCACATCTTATTTGTGATAGGCACTTACAGATAACTTGTAACTAATAGTCACAAATAGGCTGCCATCGCAGCTCTAGACCAAATATTTTGCCCTTTGGTGAGCGTGCCTTCAGCACCCCACCAAAGGGCTTTTTTTGTTCCTTTTCTTTTGTTAGCCACCGCCACACGGCATTAACCACGCCCGTTTGGTGGCTGTAAAAATTTTTATAAATTTTTTGAAAATGCATGAGACCAACAGCGATAAAGGATATTTGTAATATAAAGGGAAAATATATTTAGGTTAAAGCACAAAATTATATAAAATATGTTATAATTGACTGAGACAGACAGGAAAAATGGTACTTATAAAGTAAAAAACCTTTCATTGGCCATTGCGGAAGGGAGCGAAATGGACAGATATGTTACCGTATTGTGAGGATTTGAGGAATTTAAAATTATTTTTTCATATTTTAAGAAAAGCATTCCAATTTTAGTAAGAAAAGCAGACATATATTTATGAAGACGTCTTTAGATGGCACATTCAAGGAGGCGAAGATGAAAAGAACGAATTTAGAGGCTTCACAACAGGTCTCTGATATAGAAATAGTAGGACTGTTTTGGCAAAGAAATGAAGTAGCTATTCCGATTACAAGCCAAAAATATGACAAGCTCTTATACCAAATTGGCTACAACATTCTACACGATCATTGTGATTGCGAAGAATGCCAAAACGATACATATCTCGGTATTTGGAACGCCATTCCACCTACTCGCCCTCAATCCTTTCGTGCATTCATTGCAGGCATGATGAGGAACATAGCCATAGACAAATACTATGATAAAGCAAGAAAAAAGCACATTCCTAGTGAACTGACAGTTTCCATGGATGAGTGCAAAGAATTACTCTCTTCCGATGGAAATCCATATGATGAACTATTGGCCAAGGAACTGGGGCGGATGGTAAGCAGCTTCATCAGGGCATTAGATGAAAAAGATCAATATGTGTTTATGAGCAGATTTTACCTTGTTGAGTCGGTGGAAGTGATTGCTGGTGAACTAAGGGTTACAGAAAGTGCGATTTATAAAAAACTCACGAAGCTGAAAGCGGATTTGAAAAAATATCTTGAAGAAAACGGGGTGTTATTGTGAATCAAAAAACCTTTAATAGGGCGATGTCCTATATTGATGACGATATTGTTGAATGTTTTTTGAATGAAAAAAGGAGACGCCAATCCAAAACCCAATCTTTGGTCAGTGTGCGATCATTTACAAAATGGGGTACAATTGCTGCTGTATGTTGCCTAGTTTTGGCAGCAAGTATTACATTGGCGTTTCGTTTTATGAATAATCCTGCGAATCCTACCTTTGAGTTACCTGTGGCTGCCGACAACATAGTTTGGCTGGATAATAATGCAGTAACGCGTGATGAATCTGCGTCGATTATCAAATGGAGTGGTGTGAATATATCGGAGGCTCTTTATGAGGCGTTGGAAACATCTGCAAATAATCAATATATTGCGACTATCGTGAAGTATTCCGATGACGGTGCCTTGGGTGTGTATGAATATGACGGAAAAACTTATGCCGAGCACTGTGCCGAATTGGATCAACTGCGGTCTCTGACCTATAAATATGAGCAGTTGCAAAAAGAGGGGCACTTTCTGCAATTCGGAGAGCAGTTATATACCGAGGGATTGTTAGATGGAACGAAGTGGACGAAGGCGTATTATGATGAGAGAATTTCCTACTACGGAATCGAATTCTTGGAAAAATTCATTGTCGACGGGGTATTCCTTTCGGAGCAATTAGAGTCTGATATGAAAAGCAATGAAAATACGATCATCGAAAAAGAAGTAACGCTCTCCAATGTGATAAGTGCATATGATGAATACATTGCACCGACTATTATGGAAGATTTCGACCAATATGCAGTTACATTCAAAAATGGTAATGTGTACCTGTTTGTCACTCCCTCGGCACTGAGAACGATGGAAGTGGAAAATCTGGATCGATATTGTCTATATCTTGCATCTCGTGCAGGATACGATAATTCGCTTGAGCCGTCGCCCGAACCTGTCATTAAAGATAATCTATCCGGTTTTATCTATGACAAAATCATTTTCGATTCGTTCGACATTCAAAGCGTCCGACCGACAAATGATGCCTCGGTAATCGAACTATTAAATGAGACGATTGAAAAGTGGAGATACACCTATGATTGTATTGAATTTACATTCTATTGTGAGGATATATTAACAAAAGATGATTTTGAAGGAATGCACTATGTAGATATTGTTCAGACCCTTTACCCTACAAGAATGATTGTAAGAGTTAAGTATGCAGATATTAATATGGAAGCACTAAAGGAGCTGTCCTGTAAGGCGGAGATAACATCCATTCACATTTCGGTTCCGTCCGGCTCACTCCCAGAGTCAGAACCAGATATTGAATGAGTTTAAAACGCACGGATCACAGCCTAGATTCGTGCGTTTTATAGAAAAATATACAGAGGGGGGTGAGGATATGTTAATGGATAAGAGATTTATTGTACTCTTGCTGTCGCTTGTGTTGATGTTAGTATTACTTGCGTCGTGCAGTATACAGGATTCCCTTGAGACTTCAGATAGTTCAGGTGACGTTGCTGTCAATACACCTGCTATAAATGTTAGCGTTAAACCTCAGAATGGTAGAATTAGTGATTTTTATTCTAGCAATGCAGGAAATCCGGTTACATCTGAGGCTATAGCAAGTTATATAAGTAGGTTTGACTGTTCTGATTCCTTGCGAACACTTTATTTCAATTCAGACGAGGTGCATTCAATCCCGATTTTAGGGCCATATCTGGAGGAAACTTCGCTTTGTGTTTGTCTATTCAAAAAGCAGGGAGATTTAATAGGGACTAGATCCCTAGCAGTTGATTTAAGTGGCAATGTAACATCCGAATTGGAGGAGCTGCTTGGAGAAACGTATAAGGGAACAACATTTGAGGACTCTTATTGTTTTTCTGTTATATATGATTGTATATCTTCGTATCCGGCATTTGAAATACAGGGCATTGTTTATGATGAAAGTGGATATATGATGATCTATCCAGTGGGAAACAATGCAACTGATGATACTGTTATGTTTTATAACTACAAGTTGATGGAATTCAGCTTAGTGGATTCGTTCACATCATTGGATGAGGGACGAGAGAAATTTAATGTTTATTGGAACTTTAGAGCAAATGAACTCTCTCGGATTCCGATATATGAGTGGGCAAATATTACACTCTATTCTATGGGCTATATCAACAAATATAGATATGAAGACGTTTATTTTTCTGATATAAATGTGGCATCTTGTCAGTATCTGTTTGATTTTGATTGGCATATAGCTGTTCCACTGTTAAATGACGTTGGAGAAGAAGGGAAATGTGTTTTATATTTGCTTTACCAGAAAGATAAACTTATTGCAGAAATCGTCTTAGAACAAAAATCGGATGGAGTTATTTCACTGAGAAAGGAACGCATTTCCGATAGGGATGCCAAAATGGATGCATATGTAGGGCTTGCGGATATTGAATATGTTGAACAAGTTAATCAGTTGATGTCAACCGCTTCCAGAAATATCAAAGGAATAGGTTTTGACGGAGAGGAGTACTTTGTTGTTTGCCGATGACCTTATTACTGCAAAAGCAAGGATTTTTTGAGAATATTATAGTTCAAACTTGGCGGCATTTATGCGGGTGAAGTGAATTAAGGTAGTGTGTTAAAAATTTACTATCCCAGGAAGCCTGCTTCTTGGTGGTTATGATGTTTTGAAAGGCTAGGACAGGCACATTAGTCCGGCAATATTTTTGCGAAAAACAATTAGGAAAACCTTGGGCATTGCAGCCATTTACAAAACCGACTTCGATTGACCATAAGCGATGGCAATGCTCGACGATGGTATGGGCTGCATATAACTATGCAGGCGTTGATGTTGAACAGCATGGATTGGGAGGTGGAATTGGTGTAACACCATATGATGTCCGTGATGCGGAAACAACTACAGAATATCTTAATTATAAAACGAAGAAGAGTTAAATAGGCATAGCCTACGCAAATCGAAGTGCGCTGTGGTGCTAATTAATAAAAATTGGACTGGCCTGTGGGATACAGGCCAGCCCTTTTACTGTTGGTGGGGGTTATAGGCTCAGCGCATTTCCAATAGTCTGTGCTGCTTCTTTTTGGGCGGTGGTGGTAACATGGGCGTAAGTATCGAGGGTAAATCCGGCGGAGAAGTGACCTAGCATTCCGCTGACCGTCTTGATATCCACGCCGTTTTGCAGGGCTACCGTGGCGAATGTGTGTCGTAAGTCATGGAAACGCACCTTGGGTATGCCGGCTCTTTCAAGGACACGCCCCAGCATATTGTTCACACTGTCCGGCGAAATTGCACCGCCGTTGGGACTGGGGAACACAAATTCATCCCTGGTTTTGGCTCGCTGCTGTTTCAGAACTTCTACCGCCTGTGGCGAGATCGTCACCGTGCGGTAGGAGTTCTTTGTTTTCAAGGGGGCTTCAATGACCTTGCCGTCAACTCTGGCGATTTGTCGCTTGACCTTTATAATGCCGTTTTTCCAGTCAATGTCCGACCATTTCAGCCCCAGAAGTTCGCCCCTCCGCAAGCCTGTTGCCAGCTCGATGTAGTACATTTCGTACACGCCGCTGGCTCTGGCTTCGGTGAGGAAGGCTTGGAGCTGCTCTGCCGGAATGGTCTGCATTTCTTTATGCTCCACTTTCGGCAACGCCACCGCTTTGCAGGGATTCACCGATATAATCCGCTGTGCCACGGCGAAGTCCATGGCCGAGGATATGACCTGATTGATATTTCTGACGGTTTTTGCGCTTAATCCTTTTGGCTGATCTTTAGATTCTATTCTTTCAACTCGCCCTTTGGTCATCAGCTTGCGGTAGAACTTTTGCAAATCCATGGTGGTCAGCTTTTCCAGGGGCAGTTTTCCGATATTCGGCGTGATGTGGTTGTCGATGTAACCTCGGTAAGTCTGGTGGCTGGATGCCCGAACCTTGATTTTTGCCACATTTTCATACCATTCGTTCATCCACTGGGTGACGGTGTACTTGCCTGTTTTTGTGAAGTCCACCTTTTGGTTTTCCGCCAGTGCTATTTTCAGTTTTTCTTTCACCTCGGATTGGGTCTTGCCGAGGACGTTCTTGAACACCTGCTTGCCGCTGACCGGGTCAAGACCTGCGGTGTACCGACCTTCCCAACGACCGTCTTTCCGCTTGCGAATGTTGCCTTCGCCGTTGCTTCTTCGTTTTGCCATAAATGCACCTCCTATTCAGCCCAACACACTACCACAGGTGTTGGGGAATATCCAGCCACCAAATCCAATAAAAAATGTGCTTCATTTTGGACAAACTCGGAATGACACCTGCCGATGTCCTTACGGTTCTAAGCAAACTCCGATTTGTGACGGCAAGCCCTTATTCCTGCAATAAAATCGGACGGGCGGTACAACGGCAAATTCGTCAATATGCCGTGCCAAATCACGCCGAAATTTCCTCCCCGACGAACAGCGGAAGTTCTTCAGTCACTTCCTCAAATATAAAAATCGTTTCCGATAGATCTGGCCGAAGCCCTTTTCCTTGTTTATAGCGCCTCGTTTTTTGGCTTGCCACCGCTTTGGAACGAGTGCCGAGGTATGCCTTTCAGGGTTTCGGTTGGTCTGTATGCCGAAAGCGTGACCGGGGCGGTGTCTTTTCCTGTACCACGCTGGAAAAGCCCACACAGGCCGCCTGTGCCGAAATTCGTCACTTTTCACACTTGCAAAAAGCACCAACCAGAGGTATCATCACAAAAATTCTCTAGAGGTTCAGCTAGCAATGGCAACACAAAATCTAATGTCAGACTTGACTATTGATGAATAAAATGATATTATAACGGCGAAAATATAAAACAAATCGAACAAGATAATTTCAAGAAAGGAGCGGACACCATGTATGACTACGGTGAACAGATCACAAGATTTGTAACAGAACTTCCCCATGGGCAGATATTTGAAACAGAGCAGGTAGCACTATCTGTTGCAGATGCCTGTAACATCTCTCTGCAACACGCAAAGTCTGTTACCAACAATCAGCTTAAAAGAATGGCTGATGCAGGTCATATTGATCGCATACAGAAAGGCGTTTATTTTAAGACGAAAAACACCGTCTTTGGGAAAGTCCGTCCAAACTTGGATAGCTATGCCGTGCAGGTGCTGACGACACAGGATAAGCAGGTCATCGGCTATGTGACTGGTGCTGCATTTATGAACCGAATTGGGCTGACTACCCTGATGCCGAAGGAAATCGAGATCGTATCCAACCAGTATCGCCGTGTCCTGCCCCAAGGATGCCATGTAACGGCGAAGAGACCGGTCATTGAAGTGACGGCAGAGAATTATAAATATCTGCAAATGCTGGATGCCATCGAAAAGCTGAACGATAATCACATTGATGCAGAAAACCCGTATGAGCTGATCCGGGCGGCTGCAAGAAACGGTGAGATTGCTCCTATGTTGCTGATCGGTCATGCGAGAAAGCATTATCCGATGAAAACGCTATTACGAACGGTGGATATATTTACGGGGGTCATGTAATGAAATTGCACGAAGATAAAGATGCGTTTTTGGCACTACTTTCCTCAATCGGAGAACGAACGGGGATCCGTGAGGACATTATCGAAAAAGATTATTATGTGACGATGCTGTTGAGCGAACTGTCGGAAAAGCAGAATGCACTTCCTGCATATTTCAAGGGCGGCACAGCACTGTATAAAGCCCTTGGGGATATGATCCGTTTTTCCGAAGATATTGACCTGACGGTGGAAGCAAAAGATTGTTCCAAAAGTCAAGGGAAAGTTCGGTTGGAAAAGGCCGCAAACGGCTATACTTCGCTGCCAAGAACGGCTGACAAAGAACGTGAAAGCAACAAACGAGGCAGCATTACCAGTGTTTATGAATATACGCCTGTCACGATGGTAGATGCCGCAGATGAATTGCAGCGGTTCGGCTATGTGAAGGTGGAGGCAACTTCGTTTACCATCAGCGAACCTTTTGAGCCGATGATGATCGCTCCACTGCTTTATGACAAAGCTACCGCAGAAGAAAAGAAAATTCTTGAAGAGCAATACGGTGTCAAGCGATTTCCCATCAACACCATCCGGCTGGAACGAATTTTCGCCGACAAGATTCTGGCGGCAGAGTTTTACTATCAGAGAGAACTGTATTTCGATGTGGCGAAGCACATGTTTGACCTGGCCATTATGATGGAACAGCCACAAATAAAAATCTTACAGTTCCAGCCGGAGATACTGGTGGAGATGCTCCATTATAAGCGAATGGAGGAACAAGAGCGAATTGGCAGTGACCTGGCGCAAAAACCGTTCTCGGAGTTTTGCCTGTTTGCAGAAATGCGAGATAATCCGAAACTGGAAGCCCATTTTATGAAAATGCAGAGAATCTATATTTTCGATGAGCGTGCCATGCTGACTTATGATGAGGCGGTTCAACGATTGGAGAAGCTGAATGATTTCCTGTTGAGTCTGGACGAGGGATTGGACATCGATGAGAGTGAAGACTTGGGTTTTAAGCTGACCCTGTGATGATCGTTTGAAATGAAAGGTATTTCTTTGTTTATTTTCTTTTGTTAGTAGCCGTTTGGCGGTGGGAGTTACTGCCGTAGGACGGGAATGGCTTGGTTCGGGCAGATTTGGGTCTGACCCATGTTTTGACCCATACGGGGTCATCAGCCGTTGGATTTTTCAGCAGACAATGGACTTTCGGCGTTCGGGAAATGCCAGAAAACAGGGCAAAACTGCGGATAACGGCGTGAAAAGTTGATTTGACCGCAGCTCATTAACCGGTCGGTCGTAGTTTCAAGTTATGTGAACTTGAAAGAATATAATGCAACAGTCCGGCGGACTGTTGCTCGCCGACGGCTAGACGGCGGCGACACCACGATTAAATCGAGTCCTGCCTCCACAACCATAAAAAGTCCTGAAATCGTAAGATTTCAGGACTTTTTCTTTGCTTTTGCGGTTGAAAAGTTGGGAGAATTTTTGACAAAATTCGGTAAAAACTGCTTTGACCCATATTTTGACCCATGTTGGAAAAAGTTCGACAAAAATTCTGCGAATTTTTCGCCAATCTGTGAGTGCCTGTCACAGCTTCAAGATTTCCTATACCAACTACACCCGAACAGCCGGATTTTGCTCATGGCAAATCCCTTGTCTTTTGTAGCTTTCAGCACACAAAATCCGCCTGTTCTACGGTGTATAAGTTCCACTGGCGAAATCATAGATTTCGAGTGTCACTTATGCTGCCGCCGAAAAGTGTCAGTCTGGCACTGTCCAAAGGAAAACCGTGTGCCAACAGGGGTGCTTCTCGCCCCTAGTGGAAACCCAGAGCCAAGGAGCTACGCCCCTCTGGATACCCGCATATTTTCCTCGCAAATGGTACATAAACTGTAAAATGCAGTTTGACACCATTACTCAGAAAATACAAAACCGCTGCAACTTTTATCCTACACGGGGATGAAAATTGCAGCGGTTTCTATTTTGCCACACTTATTGGGTAATGCGTTTTATTCGTGTGTCAAAGGAAAGCACCGGGCAGGTTTCACTCTGTATAATACTGCGCCTGTGCATTCCACAGCTCGTAGTATTTGCCCTTTGTATCGGCAACGAGCGTTTCGTGGGTACCTTGCTGGATAACCGCCCCCTCGTGGAATACGGCGATCTCGTCACAGAATTTACAGGAGGACAAACGGTGGCTGATATAGATTGCGGTCTTATCGCCGGCAATGTCATTGAACTTGGAGTAAATCTCTGCTTCGGCAATTGGGTCAAGCGCTGCCGTAGGCTCGTCGAGGATGATAAAGGGAGCATCCTTATAGAGCGCACGGGCAATGGCAATCTTCTGTGCTTCGCCGCCGGATACATCCACACCATTGTCGTCCAATTCCTTGTACAGATAGGTGTCCAAACCATTCGGCAGGGAAGCAAGTTTTTCTCCAAAGCCAGCTCTTTCAAGACAGTCAATCACTCGCTCACGGTTATATGTGGCACTGGCAGCAACATTCTGCCCCAAGGGCAGGCCCAACAGATGAAAATCCTGGAATACAACAGAGAATACATTCATGTAGTCATCGTACTTGTACTTGCGAATGTCAATTCCGTTGAGCAGGATCTGCCCTTCTGTTGGATCGTACAGGCGGCAAAGGAGCTTGATAAAGGTCGTCTTACCGGAGCCGTTCATACCAACAACTGCCAACCGGGAACCGACCTTGAACTTCATGTTCACATGACGAAGCGCCCATACATCACTTCTGGGATATTTGAAAGACACATCCCGGAACTCCACCTGGTATTCCCGATCATCCCGTTTTTCCGTGGGCAGACTGCCCTGGTACATATCGTTGGGGATCTCCATAAATACCCGGATGTCTTTCAGATACTGTGCATTAAAAGAAAGCTGTCCAAACAGACCAAGAAGATCAGATAAACTGGAACAAAGCTGGGTGATTGCTCCAACATACTGCGTGATAGAGCCAACGCCAAATGCACCAGCCCATGCTTTTAAGCAGACAAACACATACACGATGCCGGTAAGAATGACGCTCACAACTCCGCTGGCTGTTGCATACGGCGCATATTGCTTCCGTATGATGTCAACCACGGGAGCCCCCTCTCGGTAGAGTGCATTGCTTTCTAGGCCATGCTTTGCCACATTCTGCTGGTTATACATCCGTGCATCCATCGCTCGCTTTGGATCATTGCCGATCACAGGATAGAAACTAAGTGCTCGATTCGATTTGTTGGAGTAGGGCCAAAGCTGTGTGGCCATTTTGGATGACTTCGCCTCCAGCATAGGAGATAGTACAACACCACCCATTAAAGCAACGACCATAAGCACTGCGGCCAGAGGGTGATTGAGTACCGTCATTGTCCCGGCAGATGCGGGGACCTGTTGCGCAAACAGGCTGACTGTCAAAGTTACAGCGCCGGCAATGGAAGCAATACCGCCAACAAGGAATTCAGTAAGCCATTGATGGATCTTTATAAAGCCGTACGCATTGCCCATCGCATGTCGATGTATCGACCAACGCAATTCGTCCGTCTTTGGGGATTCCACCGCGGCGAAATCCATGTCCATCATTTTAACCGCTTCCATGCGGTTCTCAAGTTCCCACTCCGTACCGTGGACTGCTTCCCGCCAATGATGTAAGGCGGCAGTCAGGAGATTTAACCCAGCAGTAATGGAAACGGTAAGAATGACCCACCTCCACAATGTGTCGGGATCTCTGCTTCCTGCCAGTTCATTGATAAGCTGTGCTGACAGCCAAATCGTCACATAGGGAGTCAAACTCTTAACGAGGGAATGGAGAATCGTTGTAATGAACAACTTGGGCTCGATCTTCCACCAGATCTTGGCAGCCCACCAGTGAAGGGAAATGGCCTGCTTCATGCTGATTTCATCTGTCTTATTTGGCTTCATGATCATTTCCTCCTTCCCGATAGTAACGGCTCTGAACCTCAAACAATTCCGCATAGCCGCCGCCCATGGCAATCAATTCATCGTGGGTTCCTTCTTCGGCAATAACACCATCTTTTAGGAACAGCACTCTATCGCAGAACCGTGTAGATGCCAGCCGATGAGAAATGTAGATTGCCGTGCGACCATCTGTGATCTCGTTATACCGCAGGTACATATCGTTTTCCGCTATGGGGTCCAGGGCTGCGGTAGGCTCGTCCAGCAGCAGGATGGGTGCGTTCTTATACAGGGCTCTTGCCAGCATCATTCGTTGCTCCTGTCCTCCGGATAGTTCGATTCCATCATCATTTAACATCTTGCCGAGATTCGTATCCAAGCCGTTTGGAAGTTTATCGATCATTTCCGCGAAACCGGCCCGCTGTACACAAGCCAAAACCTTGTCGTGGTCAATATCTGTTTCAGACTGTGCAATGTTGGCTGCAACACTGGACTGCAACAGAGAAAACTCTTGGAATACCGCTGTGAACATTGCATAGTAATCCCTGCGGTTATACTGACGAATATCCTCGCCGTTCAGAAGCACACGACCTTCCGTGGGATCAAGCAATCCGCACAGCAACTTGACAAGCGTGGTTTTACCGGCACCGTTCAGACCAACGATTGCCAGCTTCTCTCCGGGACGGATCGTCAGATTCATGTTGGTAATAGTATCTTTATCCGCTTTGGAATATCGGAAGGTCACATTTTCCAGCCGCAACTCATACTGACCATCCTCCCTGCAAGGAACGGCAGCGCCTTCTTCAAACTGAAACGGTTCCGGCCACTCCAGATGCTCCCGAACTTGGCACAACTTCTGGCTTTCACGGTGTAATTTAATAACGCTGTCCAGAATCGTGGTAACCCAACTGGTGAAGCCCGTTACAGCGGAGAAATACAGCAGAAACTGGGAAGCAGGAAGTCCCTGCTCAATAACCATGTAAATCAGATACGCATAGGCATTGGTTTTGCCAGCATGTTCCACAAGGATATGAAAAGGAAATATATCTGTTTAAAGCAACAGAAAATGCGAAAAAAATCATGCTTTCAGAATACCAAAGTGTGTTTTATGAAGTTTCTGTTTGGATGAAGCCAGAAGATCTCTGCTTTTTTAAGGGTGGGAAGCTGTTTATGGGAAGCCTAACACATGAGGATATTTGCTATGTGTATGAGTATGAAGCGTTGTTCTTGGAAAGAACCGGCAGATTAAGCGTCTGGGAGAAAAAGTCGGAAGTCCTTGCAGAGCAGATTAGTCTACCTGCATACGAATAGCGGGAAGAAAGGTGGAAAACAAATTGGTAAAAATCATTTTTCGAGTAATTAGTTTGATCATGCTGGTGGTAGCAATGTTGTTCCTTGGATACGCTTTTACACATCCTGAGTTTGGTTCTGTGTTCTACATTGGAAAATTGGAGATAGGTCCTGCTATTTGGAGAATGTTGTACGCATTGTATGCAGCTATCACAGTAGGCTTGTTTGTAGGTTCGTTTTGGGTAAAAACGAAACCGTAGATGAAAAGAATGATGGATATAGGTGAAAACTCTGTGCGGAAAAATAGAGAAGAAAACGGTGTGACTTAATCAGTCGGTGCAATGGAGATTGACTGGTGGAATACTTGTCTGTATACACCTTGCGCTGCCGTCAAGATTTTGTACCGAAAATTGCTGAGTTCGCCTCAAACAAACTTAGCCTGGCCTGCGGAATGCAGGCCAGGCTTTTTACTTGAGTGGGGTCAGATGCTCAGCACATTTCCAATAGTCTGTGCTGCTTCTTTTTGGGCGTAGGCACCGAAAGAGAACATAGGTAAAGCTTGCATATTGTCTTATTTTATTTTTGCGTGTTGCACTTCAAATTATAACCTACCGTGGGCTCTTGACACACCCCCGGAGGACGGTTTACGGTAAAAATGGAGCAGTTACGCAGCTGCGGTTGGCTTTTGCCTTACAAACGGGAAAAGGAACGGATCAGTGCCATTTCATCTGAA
This sequence comes from uncultured Oscillospiraceae bacterium, assembly GCA_964586875.1. Taxonomy (GTDB): domain Bacteria; phylum Bacillota; class Clostridia; order Oscillospirales; family Oscillospiraceae; genus Faecousia. The sequence continues at coordinate 16,904 of CAZPJH010000010.1, read as the reverse complement.
GCTGCAATCTATCGGCGATCAGAGAAATAAACTCCGAATTGGTGGGTTTTCCTTTGGCGGCATTGATGGTATAGCCGAAATAGCGATGCAGCACTTCCAGATCGCCTCTGCTCCAGGCCACTTCACTGGCACGCCGAATGGACTGCTCCACGCTGGAGGCGGTCGTGTGATACGCTTTGGCAATGTCCGGATAGAGCGTTTTGGTCACAGTGTCCATGACAGTAATATTTTTCGTAGCGCATATGATCGCATCACGCAGGTATTGATAGCCTTTAATATGGGCAGGAATGCCGATCTCGTGGATAATGGTGGTGACAGTGGTTTCCAAACATCGGGAGGGATGGCAAAGATCCGCTTCACCGTCAGGCAACTGAATGATCTGACGGATCCGCTGAACTACGGATGGAATGTTGCAGGGTTTTGCCATGTAGTAATCGGCAAATCGATCCATCACCAGTTTGGCAATATTTCCACCGGGCAAGCTGGATAAGACCAAAATCTTCGGGCAGGGCTTCTGTTGGCTTAGTTTTTCCAGCACTTCCGGCCCATCCATGGAAGAAAGGATCAAATCCATGATCACCATGTCACATTTGTTTCGGCGGCACATGGACAGAAGCTCTTCACCGTCACCGGTTTGACCGACAATGGTAAGTTCAGGAACAAGTTCCAGGGCTGCAGCCAGCTGTTGTCGGCTGGATATATCCATATCTGCCAATAGAATGCGTTTTTTCATTTTTCTATCCTCCAACTTATAAAAAGTTTTTTAAAAAAAGATATTTTATGCCAAAATTTGGTAAAGGCTCTTTTTGGGCTTGTATTTAGGATTTGTTCGTGGTATAATGCAACTGTAATCGCAATTACAATAACAGAAAGGGGCGATCCGATGCCACCCAAGGGAAAGCAACCAAGTGGATTGCTGACGCAACAAAAGATGCTACGGGCAGCAGTGACGCAATTCTTGCAAAAGGGCTATGAAGGAGCCACAACGGCGGACATTGCACGGGATGCTGGGATGTCCCCAGCGTCGTTTTTTCGGGCTTACCCCAGCAAAGAGGCTATGCTGCTGGAGTTTGTGAAGTGGATATTTGTGGGACAATATGATCTTGCCCAGAAAATCAGTGGGTCGGATGATCCGATGCTGGTCTGTGCGGTGGAAGGTGCGCTGGAACTGCATACCGCTGAGCTGAGCGAGCAACTGCGGGAACTGTATGTGGCGGCGTATTCCTTGCCGACCACCAGCCTTTATATTTACCGTGTTATGTCGGAGCGGCTGTATCAGGTGTTCAGTCAATTCCAGCCGGAAGCGAAGGCCAAGGATTTTTATGAAATGGAGATCGCATCGGCCAGCATGATCCGCGGATATATGGCTGTTCCTTCGGACATGTATTTTACGGTGGAAGACAAAATCAGGCGCTTTCTGGACTGTGCGCTGAAACTGTATAACGTGGAAAAGGAAAGCCGGGAACAGATCATTGCAGCGACCATGGCGTTGGATTTGCATGCCATTGCAGAAGACATCGTCCGATCGACGGTCAAAAAGGTAGAAGAAGGTTTGCCAATCACAGGGCAACTGATATACTGATGGAAAAGCGGGGCGATCATACTGCCCCGCTTTTGCTGTTTGCAGCAGAAATGTAAGTGGCAGTAACAGATGATTGACAAGTCACTTGCAAGTGCGATTACAAGTACGGTCACATAATAGCACACAAAATCGGTCGATGCAAGTACAAATATGTCGATCGTGTTAATTTTGGGGAAACAGACAATTTAAAACCACGAAATCAGTCGAAAAGAAAGGGGCGTTTAGAAAATGTAACAAAATTTAGCCCCCCGAAAAAGACATTGCAAAAGGATTGACACATGCCCGGATTTGTGATACCATACCCATGATGAGGGAGTAGCGAGCGCATGAAAGCGTAACAAGTCAACATACTGACCCTTCGGTCTGGCTTGTTTTAATTTGCGAGACTCATGTAAGCTAGGGGATAGCTGTACATGGGGTCTTCCTAATTTGTCCTGACACCAAGTACGGAGTTGACCGTGCTTGGTTTTTTGTTTTGGGAAAGGATTTACTGCCGATTTGCAGGCACACAAAAGATGACATATGTTGGAGGAAAATATGGATTTGGGTTTTACATTCTTTTTTAACAGTATTTTGTTGGGAATTGGACTGGCAATGGATGCTTTTTCCGTGTCCATGGCCAACGGCTTGGGCGAACCGCTGATGAAAAAAGGCAGAATGTGTGCTGTTGCCGGCGTATTTTCTGCATTTCAGTTTCTGATGCCGATGATCGGCTGGATCTGTGTATCCACCGTGGCTCAGTACTTTGCAGTGTTTGAACAGTTTATCCCCTGGATCGCACTGATCCTGCTGGGCTATATCGGCACTACGATGCTTTATGAGGGGATCAAAAATAAGGATTCTCAGGAAGAAAAGGCGGCTGTGGGTTTTCAGGCACTGCTGGTGCAGGGTGTCGCAACTTCCATTGATGCGCTTTCGGTAGGATTTACCATTGCAGACTATCACTTGGTGGAGGCACTTCTGGCCTGCCTGCTGATCGGTGCAGTCACATTCTTTATCTGCTTTGCAGGCATTGCTATTGGCAAAAAAGCAGGGACAAAACTGGCCGGGAAGGCGGATATTCTGGGTGGTGCGATCCTGATTTTTATTGGAATTGAGATTTTTATTACCCATTGGCTTTGATCAATGGATGAAAAGGCGTGTTGCAGCATTGCTGTAACACGCCTTTTTTGTAAACAAATCATTTCTGCTTGCAAACCGAAAGCAAAGAAAAATTTTAATTGCAGGATCGGCTCAAAGTGTGAAAGCGCAGCATACAATTAGTTATGGAGAGAATGAATACGAATCAGGGAGGATCCTATATGAAAAAATTATTGGCATTCTTTTTGTGTGCGGTCATGATTTTGATGATACCGGCAACCTGCGTATATGCATTGCCCTCGGATGATAATGCTGCGGAAGAAGGGAGCGACGACATTGCTTTTGATATTGCAGGAGCGTTGATCGCCTGGAGTATTGATGCGGTGAAAACCGGTTCGTCTACAAAAATCGGCAATTATGCCGCAGATACACTGTTTGATATGATCCTGGGAGAAAAAAGTACGGATCAACAAATCATCAATCAATTGGATAAAGTTAAGGATAGTTTACAACAATTGACTTATCAGACCCAGATACTGCAAAACCAGATGAAAGAGAATGCCCTGTGGGAAAATATTGCTACGTTCCTTGTTTGGAAGGATGGGGTGGTAACACCGCTGGAGACCTATTATAAAGCCCTGCGTCATGTGGATCATTACCTGGCGACCGGTACAAAAGACGGCAAGCCGTATTCTCCAGAAAATGCGGCGCAAACACGAAAGAAAATTCTTATTGAGGACCTGGGGAACGCACAGAATATAACATTGCTCAGTGACTTTGATAACAGCACGATGAAGATGGCGATGTATTTACTGGATCCCAAGCAGTATGTCAGTGGCATTTCCGGAAATCTGTTTGATATTCACCGGGAAGCCATGCGCTATAAGTACCACTGGGAACATCAGGCCATGAATGAAATGAAAACATTTCAGGAAAGTGTGTTGACAACTTTTATGGTCATGGCGACCCTGGATCGGCTGTCGCTGAATGCCCGAATTGAGCAAGCCGAAGACGAAGGCAAAGAGACGGATGTACTGATAACACGGCGTGATGAGCTGAACAAGAAAATCGAGGGTGTGGCGAAGCTGACACAGTCCCTTGTGAAGAAAAGGGCGGCAGATGAGCGGTACTATTGGACACCCGGCCATGAAATGCTTCTGAAGGTGGGGGTGCAGAAAACACTCCCTCAGGAAAATACCAAGAAAGGCCTGTATACTGCCGGAGAGGAAAAACCGACAAATAACAGTATTCAAGGTGTGGTTTATTCCTGGAAACCCTATTCACAGGGAAAGCGGATCAAGGAGTTTCGTGTATACAGCCCCTTCTGGGAGCCATTTGTTACCTACTCTAAGACGGTACAAACCATCAGCTATGATCAGTTGAAGACAATTTATGAGGATTACGGTGGGCAGAAGACACTATATGAGATCTTTTTCTCCGAGCAGGAGGGAGCGATGCCTGCTATCCCGGGGGCGAATGCCAGCTGGACATTTCTGGTAAATACGGATAAAGACCACCCGATCGGCTATCAACCGCATTTCTGGAAAGCAGACCGGGTATTGATGTACGGCGTGAATACATCGACGGCGACCACACGATTCCCCGAAGCGAGCCAGCTCGTTTTGGCATTCTACCATAATACGCATACAGATCTCAGCGATAATCGGAATAGATACATCAGCATCGGCTATGTCGGAAGCAGTGATGAAGAAACAGACATCTGCACAGTCATAGACAATAACGCCAATCAGGAGCAACTCAGGTGGACGGCAAGTGATGGAAATTTGAATGCCCCCTTCGGCGGTATCGACCATGTAAAAGACTATACGCTGACCATCGGCAATGTACAAGTGCCTGGGGCAAGCATGAAACTGACGGAAACAGCGGATGGGGTCACAGTGTGCGTTGATGCTGCATTTTTGCGGCAACTGCCTCTGGGAGAACATCAGGTGGAAGGGGCCTTTATCTGCGAAACGGAAGAGGGCGTTCTGGACCCGGTGATGATCGCCTATCGGCTGAAGATTTTACCGCCGTCGATCATCCGAGGAGATCAGACCACGGTAGTGCAGGGGGAGAAAGAAACACTGAGCTTCACCTCTGATGCGCTCTTTGGCGACTTTATCCGTGTGGAATTGGATGGAAATACCCTGGATACCCAATATTACACCAAAAAAGAGGGCAGTACCGTTATTACGCTGAAGGCGGAATTTGTGGCAGATTTGTCTGCAGGGGATCACACATTGGCCATCGTGTCCCAAAATGGCACGGCTACAGCCAGATTTACGGTAAAGGCAAAAACAGTGGACGTTCAGCCTACAACTTCGGGTTCATCCGTGGAACAGAATATGAAAAATCAGTTGTGGATCTGGGGCGTGTGCCTCGCAGTTGTCATTGGCGGTGTGATCGGCATGATTCTGCATCGAAAAAAGAAATAGGAACAGGTTTTTCAAACTGCAACTGGAGATTAAAACTTTTATTTTACAGGGGGAAGATATTTATGAAACGTACAAAGAAGATCGCTTTATTCGTTCTGCTTGGGGTGCTGGCACTGGTCATTCTCTGCACTGCGGTTTTCCTCTGGGTCTATAACAGCAGATTTGCAACAATGGCGACCATTGAAAAGGTGATCGATTACGATGGCCGGTACGATGTGTATCGCATGAATGTAGAATTTGACTATGATCTGGATGCCATCATTGATCATGGGATCCACAGCGATCAGGATTTTGCGGATGCGCTTGTTAAAGAAACGCTCCCCCTGCTTCCGATCCGCATGAAAATGCCGGATTTCGGGTGCAGCGCATTTACATGGAAGGCTGACGATGGCACGGTGATGATGGGCAGAAACTATGATTTCCGCTATAATACCTCGGCCATGTTGGTGTACTGCGCTCCAAAGGATGGTTATAAATCGGTGGCATTTTCTGCACTGGATAACATCAAGGCCAATGAAGCCGATGGCAGCATCCGCTCGAAGATGACCTGCTTAACTGCACTGCTGACCTGTCTGGATGGTATGAATGAAAAGGGCGTGTCCATTGCCGTTTTGACTTTGGACTGCGAACCCACCAGACAGGACAACGGAAAGCCCAACATCTGCACCTCATTGGCTATTCGGTTGGTGCTGGACAGAGCGGCTACCACGGAAGAAGCTGTGCAGCTGCTAAAGCAGTATGATATGCTGGCGACAGCGGGACGGGACTATCATTTCTATATTACCGATGCTTCCGGGGACGGCAGAGTTGTGGAATGGGACTGCGATAGCCAGACCCGGGAAATGGTGGTAACACCTACACGCACCGTTACAAACTTCTTCATTATCCATAGAGATAAGGTGATCGAGGAAAAAGGAAAGAATGGGATCTACGGTCATGGATTGGATCGGTTTCTAAAAATCGAAGGTGTTTTCGATGCTGCCAGAGCCAAAAATAAGGCAGTGGCCTGGGATGCGCTGCGTATTGCTTCTCAGGAACCGAATGATGAAGATGTGACCAGCAACACCCAGTGGTCTATTGTCTTTCATAATACCGATCAGACCCTGGAATTTGTTTTTCATAAGAATTGGAATGATGTTCTGCGCTATGATTTGAAAACCAACAGCGTCCAAGCACCGTAAAATCAAGGCCAAAACAGCAAATGAGGGCGTGCTGCAACACGCCCTGTGTATATGCACGCTTGCAACGACCGGGGGCAGGTGTGCGCCTATATATGCTTTTTGCCATGGAATCACCGGCGTTTCGATTTTTAAAAGTTGCAATGTCGAAAGTTTGTTGCTACAATAAAGAAAAATCAACTGCAAAGGTGGCGTTATTGTGGAGAACAATGTAAAATATCTGCTCTTGGATCAGAGCATTTCCTGGAAACAGTTGTCCCAATATCTTGCCTGTGTTTCAGAAGACCGGCGGCTGCGTTTGGAAAAATTTGTTTTTGAAAAGGACAAGATCACATCTGTGCTGGCTGAGTTGCTGCTCCGATATGAGATGATGAGGGTACTTCATGTAGATTATGGGGCCATCCGCCCGGTGTACGATCCGCTGGGCAAGCCCTATTTGGAGGGATTTCCTGAGGCTCATTTTTCCATATCTCATACAGACGGCTGTGTGGCATTTGCCGGCGGCAATGGAAGTGTGGGCGTGGATACGCAGAAGATCGCACCCGTTGACCTGGCTGTTGCCCACCGCTTTTTTCATCCGCAGGAAGTGGCGTTTATCCATGAAAGCCGGGATCAGCAGACTGCCTTTTACCGAATATGGACGGAAAAGGAGGCTTATTTAAAAATGTTGGGGACGGGAATGCGAAAACCGTTGCAGTCTTTCAGCGTTCTGGACGAGAATCTCAACGCCTGTCTGGTGACCAAAAACCTTCCAAATCATATGATGAGTTTCTGCTGTGAAAAGGGTCAGGCTGGGGAGAATTCCATCTGTTTTCAGGAAATAAAGATATCTCAGCTGCTGGAAGTTTTTGGCGCAGATCAAATTGAATAAGGGCTGTGGATTTTTTTGGCCGCAGCGGTATTCTACGCAATTGGCCGGTATAAAAGGAAGAACACCATCAGACCATAAAATGAGCCTGCTTTTATCAAAGCAGGCTCATTTCTTTGTATTATTGCTTTAATTTTCTCCGGTGGACAGCTTGCTACGCCGTCTGCGGCGACGGGAGCGCTGCTGATTGTCCTCCGGATCGGCCTTTTCTGCCCGACGGGCATAGGCTTCGGCAGCGTCGGAGGTAGCTTCGTAGGTCAGTCTGCTGACTCGTACGGTGCCGTCGGGTTGGTCGGACAGCCGAATGCGGATGAGGAACTTGCCGTGTTCCGGGCAGGTTGCCAAGTCCATATAGCGGTGACCGGGTTGGGAGAACCAGCGACTGCCCAGCATGCGGCCATTGCAGAAGGGACATTTGTTTTCCTCTCCGGACATGGCGGCCAGGGCAGCAAATTTGTCGGAATAACCTCTGTGAACGCTACGACAGATGCAGCCGGGGATCTCAGCTCCGTGGAAGCCGTTCTCGTGGCTTTTTAGGGCTGCGCCGTATTCCTGGATACCACGAGGCAAATCCAGCATAGCACAGATCAGTGCCGTGTGGTAAGCATCGCCCAATGCATCGTGGGCAGGGCGGGAAGGCTCGATTTCGAACATCTCCATGGCAGTCTTCAGCGCCTTTTGAGAAGTGGAACCATCGGTCTGGGCGTTGAAGATCATCTGGGCATTGTACCAGTGTTCTACCCAGGTGGTTTCCAGCCCGTGAAGCTGCAAGTTTTCCCGCAGGATGCCGATGTCGTCAAAACCCCAGGTCAAAAATACAAAATCTTCACCACACCAGGCTTTGAACTGCTCCATTGCCTCGGGGAAGGGGATGCCCTCTTCACGCAGCCGCTCTTCCTTGATGCCGGTAAGCTTGCTGACTCGACGGTTTAAGCGGCGGTAGAACTTGGGCTTTACCATTACCTGAAATTCATCTGTGACCAGCTGCTCCGCCGTCACCCGGACGGCGCCGATCTGAATGATTTCTCCCCGAATTTGCACCGGCAGCACCTTCTTGGCTGAAGGAGAACCGGGCCAGGGCTGATTCCATTCCATATCCAAAACGATGTAATCCATCTGTGTAAACGACCTTTCTTTGTTCCTGTGATTATTGTACCACATAGGATGTGCTTCTGTAAACAGGAAGTTTGAAAATAAAAACTGGCCTTATTTTATGAAATTAATTTGGCACTTGTTTTATAGCCAGATGGCGCTATAATGATGGTAGAAAGTGACTAGAGGTATTTTCTATGAAAAGTAAAAGCATGATTCAGAAAATAATCAGCGGATGTGTTGCGGTGATCGGTCTGGTAATGACGATCCTGACCCGTGGAGACGGTATTGCTGAAGGTGCGACCACCGGTGCAAAAATGATGTTTGCCCTGAGTCTGATTTTGTTGATTGTGAGTGCGGTTGCGCTGATTGTTGCGTTTATTCCGCATTCGGGCACCGTCGATACTCGAAAGCTGACCATGGCTGCCATGTTTGCAGCACTGTGCTATGTGGGCTTTGCGGTGTTTAAGATCGATATTCCGGTGGGTACGGAGAAAACTGCTTTCCACTTGGGGAATGTTTTTGTGGTGCTGGGTGCCTTGTTTATGGGCGGCCTGTGGGGCGGTATGGCCGGTGCCGTGGGTTTGACCATTGCGGATCTGACTTCCGGTTATGTGACTTCTGCACCAAAGACCTTTTTGCTGAAACTGGGTATCGGCCTGATTGCCGGCTTGATCGCCCACAGGGTGTTTAAAATCAGCCGAAGCAAGGAACAGCGGAAACTTTCCCTGCCTGTGACTACTGGGCTGTCCAGCGCCGCAGGTATGGCTTTTAATGTGGTGGCCGACCCGGTGGTGGGCTACTTCTACAAGACCTATGTTCTGGGGGTGCCTCAGGATGCGGCGAAAGTCTGGATGAAAATCGGCGCAATGACCACACTGGTCAATGCGGTGATTGCGGTGGTCGCTGCTACCGTTTTGTATCTGGCGTTGCGGCCTGCACTGGAAAAGAGCCGACTGATGCCGAAAGTATAATCATAAAAAGGCCGCCTTTGGGCGGCTTTTTTGTTGCAGGATCGAAATTTTCGATATATAATAAAAAGAAAAAGGAGTAGGCTATGGAAATACTGCATTCGGATCGGGACCTGGTGATCTGCGTGAAGCCTGTGGGACTGGAGTCTGAAAAACAATTGCCGGAAGAACTGAAAAAACAGCTGGGTGGCGATATTTTCCCCATTCATCGGCTGGATCAGAATGTGGGTGGCGTCATGGTTTATGCTCGCACCAAGGCGGCGGCTGCCACGCTTTCCAAGGCAGTGCAGGAGGGCGGTATGGTCAAAGAGTATGTGGCCATGGTTCATGGAATACCGCCGGAAAATGGAGATTGGACGGACTTTTTGTTTAAAGATAGTAGCAAAAACAAGGTTTTTGTGGTAAAAAAAGAACGAAAAGGTGTAAAAAACGCTCGATTGGAGTTCGCCAGATTGAAAGAGGGAGAAATATCCCTTGTTCGGGTGCGGCTGCATACGGGTAGAAGCCACCAAATCCGGGTACAGTTTGCATCTCGGGGCTTCCCTCTGGTGGGGGATCGCAAGTACGGCGCAAAGGATGAGGAAAATGCTCCGAAACTGTTCTCCTGCTGCATTTCATTTCCTTTTCAAGGCAAGAATTATCGTTTCGAAAAACTGCCGGAATGGGCATAATAAAAGTTGAGGCGTGGTGCATTGCACCACGCCTGTTTTTATAGATTGGCCTTGATGGTGGAAATCAGGATATCTCCTGCTACCACCCGATCCTCGGCGGCAAAACCGTCGGCAAAATTGTCGGAATAGATGACTTGGGCATTGGGAGGGAACTCGTCATCACCTTCCCAGACCATGATCTGCATTCGATAGCCGCCAATCAGCTCAAACTGGAAACCTGCATCGCCATGGGACAGAGGCAACGCCCCCATTTTCTCGCAAGCGGATTTAAAAGCAGCCACTTTTGTGCCAAAGGTAAAGGCGGCACGGGTCAAAACACGACCGGTGTAGGGCTGGATGTACATTTCGCCCCAGGGCATTTCCCGGAACGTTTTCCAACTGCCCTGCCAGGCAACATCCCGGCTTTCCAGCAGATAGCGCAGAAGGAAAGTCTGGGTAGGCAGAGGGGGCAATTTGCCGCCGTCCGGGGTAGTGATCGCATAGTTGGGGTGGGAAATGGAGAATTCCCGACCCAAGAGCTTCAGAGTGAAAGCATGGCCGTCCCATTGAACGTCGGGCAGCCGTTTCACAACGTCAGCAGGGACAAGGGTGCGGAATTTTTCTTCATAGTGGGCAAAGGGGACTTCTTCTTTGTGGTTTTCAACTTGCATGGTTTATCCTCTTATTCGTGTAATTCCAGGGGCAGACCGTCGGGGTCACGGAAAAAGGTCAGACGGCCGCCGTTGATCTTATCTTCCCGAATGGGCTCGGTTTCAATGCCCAGGCGATTCAGTTGGGCGGCGGTTTCTTCCACATTTTCTATGCGGAAAGCCAGATGCCGCAGACCCAGTGCTTCCGGATCGGTGATCCGTGCAGGTGCGTTGGGATCTGTAAATAGTTCCAGAGTGATCTCGCCGCAGCGGAGCATGGTCAAATAGTCTTGCTTGGCCTCTCTCCAGACACGGCGGATAAGGGTGAAGCCAAGCTTTTGGTAAAATGCCAAGCTTTGTTCGTAGTCTGAGCAGGTGATGGCAATGTGGTGTTGTAAGCCCAGCATATTATGCCTCCTGAATGGAATTGGGGAAGAGACTCCGATCGGTGTGGGGCAGGAAGCAGGCGGCCACGAAAGAGTCCATATAGCCGGGGTAGGTGGAAAGCTCCAGATAGGTCATGTTTGCACCTACTTCAGCACACTTGGCGTTGGCTTCATCACCTAAGACCATGGCATAGGCACCGGTGAGGGAGGAGTTTCCGATATAGTGGAATTTATCAAGATCCACATCCGGGAACATGCCAATGTTGACCGCATTTTTCATATTGATGCCGCTGCCGATACCGCCGGCCACATAGACCTTGTCGATCATGTCAACGGTCATATCCACGCTTTGCAGCAGAGTGTCGATCGCAGAGAAAATAGCACCCTTGGCACGGATAAAGTTATCAATATCCACTTCGTTCAGGGAAATTTCACGTCCGGTCTCCGACTCTTCTGCAAAGGCCAGCACATACCGACCCATGCCGTGGGCATCCCGTTTCACACGCTCGCCTTCCCGGACGAACAGACCCTTGGCGTTGATGATGCCACAGCGGAACAGCTCGGAAATCATATCGATGATACCGCTACCGCAGATACCAACCACCTTCTGACCTTCCTCACCGATGATGGACAAAGTGGGGGTCATGGTGTCTTTATCGATAATGGCAGCTTCTACTGCACCGTCGGTGGCACGCATACCGCAGGAAATATCGCCACCTTCAAAAGCAGGACCGGCGGAACAGGCACAGCTCATGAGGAAATCCCGATTGCCGAAAACCAGTTCGCCGTTGGTTCCAAGGTCGATAAACAGGCTCATTTCATCCTTGTCCCACAATCCGGCGGCCAATGTACCGGCGGTGATATCGCCGCCAACATAAGAGCCGATGTTGGGCGCAATGAGGACAGGAGCCAAGGGGTTAGCGGGCAACTTCAAATCACCGGCCAGCAAACCTTCCCAGCCGAAGAAGCTGGGGATGTAGGGCTCCATGCGGACAGGTGCAGCATCCACACCTACGAATAGGTGGTTCATGGTGGTGTTGGCAGCCACACACAGCCGCAAAATGCTGCGGGCGTTGATGCCGGCGGATTTGCAGAGGTTGGCAATGATGGGGTTCAGGGTTTCCTTGACGATGGCGTCTTGCAGTTTCTTTTTGCCGCCGTCCTTGCCCTGCTGGATGATCCGGTTGATGACGTCTGCGCCGTAGCGGATCTGGCCGTTGCCGGAAGAACCCTTGGCCAAAATTTTACCGCTTTCCAGATCCACCAGCACCATAGTGACAGTGGTGGTGCCGATATCGATGGCGCAACCTGCAAGGATGGTGTCATCGGGCTTGGTGATCTCCATGCAGCGGAAGGCGTTGCCTACCAGCTGACCCTTTACACAGATCTTAAAACCGTTATCACGAAGGGTGGAGGCCAGCTTCACCATGACAGGGAAGGGAACTTCCACTTGCTCCACGCCCAGTTGCTCTTCCACGGCCCAGATCAGCCGCTCAATATCGGGCATGGTGTCATCCAGGGTCGGTTCTGCCAGTTCCAGAACAAGGCTACGAAACTGATTGCAAAAGGAAATGCCGCTTTCTTTCAAATTGGCCTGACACTCTTCAAAAATAGCCACTTCCTTGGGGCTGGACAGGTCAGCGGTCTTCATACGGCTTTGATAAGCGGAGGCAATGTCCGGCACAAACACGGTGCAGTCACCGTTGATCTTGCAGTTACAGCTCAAGCGCCAGCCAGCATCGAATTCCTCATCGGAAATGTGACGGCTGGGCATGGTGTCGACGATACCTTCCACCAATTTGACACGGCACTTACCACAAGAGCCGTTGCCGGAACAGGGGGCATCAATGGCGACGTTGGCTCGACGAGCCAGTTCCAAAAGATTGTCGCCGTTCTGGGCATCGACCACCACAGAAGCAGCGCCTTCAATTTGAAAAGTGATCTTGGGCATGGTGAGACCTCCATAATTATTTCATTATATCACCAGTATAACATAGAATTCGATAAATGTCTACTGAAAAGGGAAAGAAAATGCAGGTATCAGCCTGCATTTTGGGGTGTTTCTTTTAACGGTTCAGCACAAGTTTTGCCTGCCGGACAGCCTCTTTATCGGTCTGCTGGATATGCCATTCGTCCAGACCGGGAATACCCATGGGAATGCCCTCCCGGCGGAAGCGCATAGTGCTTTCTAAATCCATTTTGCTGCTCATGTGAAAAGCGGTAAGGGCGGGCATCTCCTGCAAAAATTCGGTAATGACAGGGGCGTTTACGCCGGCACCGACCAAAATTTCTGCTCCGTCCATGTCGTTTTTCAGCGCTAACAGGGAAGCAATGACCTGTTTTCCTGCCCGGCAACTGGCAGCACTGCCGGAGGTCAGTACGGTATCAAAGCCCAGTGCGGTGGCGTGACGGTAGGTATCTGCCAAGTTTCGGGAAACATCAATGCAGCGGTGCAAGGTCAGGCCTTTCCCGTGCGCTGCGTGAAGCAGGGGGATCATGGCGCTTTCGTCCAGATCGCCTTCCGGTGTCAAGATGCCGATGACAAAGCCGTCTGCTCCGGCGGCAGAAAGTGCTTCCATTTGGGCGGCCATCAGACGGATCTCATCGGGCGTATAACAGAAATCTCCGGCTCTGGGGCGCATCAGACAGCGGACGGGAATATCGCTTTCCTGACGGATCTGTTTTAAAAGCTCTGTATATGGGGTCAGACCGCCGACGGCCAGCGCAGAGCAGAGCTCCAGTCGATCGGCACCGCCCTCAATGGCGGCTCTGGCGGACGCCAGGGAGTCCACACAAACTTCCAATATCCTTTTCATAGCAACGCCTCCTTTCCTGTTACCATATCACAATAAAAGGATTTTGTAAAGAAGACAAAACCCGACAGCGTTTGCTGTCGGGCAGTGGTATCATTCGTTGACAGAGGGGATAAATTCTGCAATATCCTCAAGACGGCACTCAAGAACAGTACAGAGCTTGTCCAGCGTTTTGGTTTCGATGTTTTCATTGGCACGCAGGCGGCGGACGGTTTTGCTGTCAATGCCGCATTTTTCCCGAAGGGTATAGGTGGTAACGCCTTTGCGCTCCATGGTAAGCCAGAGTTTATCGAATACGATCATGGTCATAACCCCCTTGATTTCTTTTATTATGGGGATTATAATCCTAAATGATAAGGGGATATAATCCCCATACTACTGAAAGAGTGGGGGATAAAATGAGAAAAGACATTACTGGAACGCCGATCATTCCCGGCAATGGGGGAAGAGATTGCCCCGGCAATGGTCTACACAGGGACGAACAGGGAAATATCATCGAATGCTGCTGCGATGAGTGTGATCATCTGATGTGTTGTGTGGGATGGGAGGATTCCTCTACGAGCGAAAAAGGGAAGCGGCCTTACAGATGAGGGCGTTTTATCCAGTGGGCAATAAAGGCATTGCAGCCGTCCGAATATCCCATTTTTAAAACAAAAAATACGCGACCACAAACGTGGTTGCGTATTTTGGCAGAGGATGAGGGATTCGAACCCCCGCGAACGGAGTCAGAGTCCGGTGTGCTACCGTTACACTAATCCTCTATGTTGCGAACAACATGGTTATTATACGCAATTTTCGGGAAATGTCAAGCACTATTTTCTAATTTCTAAAAATTTTTTCTGTGGGGGCGTTATGCCCCCACAGTGGATGCCGTTATTGCTTCGGTTTCAGCACAGCAAAACTCTGCTTGCCCACATGTACTTGGTCGCCGACTACTTCGGCACCATTCATATCGAAAATAACTTCATAACTGCCGTCCAGAACCAGACTGCGCTCTTCCAGACTGGGATTGATGACCAGTAGATAGCTGCCACGTTTATAGGCAAACAGCCGATCACCGGTGGCGGCGTGATAGACAGAGAAGTTATTCTGATTTTGAAGTTGGGGATGGCTCTGACGCAGTGCAATGACACGACGGACATAGTGGAGCATGGAGTGCGCATCCGCTTCCTGAGAAGCTACGGTGGGCGCACCGGGTGCGGTATCTACGGGAAGGTACAGCTGGCTCGCATCAGCGGAGGAGAAACCGCAGTTGGGGCTGTTATCCCACTGCATGGGGGTACGGGAGCCGGTGCGGTGGTAGCCGCCTTCTTTGGTGGGGATGAACTGATAGCGCATGCCGATCTCATCGCCGTAGTAGACAAAAGGCGCACCGGGCATGGTCAGGATCATGGAGTAGGTCAGTCGGCGCTCGACATCGTCCAGGTTTGCGGTAGGACGTTTGACATCGTGGTTACCGGTGATCATGCACCACATACCGGCATCCTTGGTGGCTTCGTACTTGGGCAGGTAGTCATTGACAAAGCCCAGGGGATCACGGGTGGAGGTGGCTTTGAAATAGCTGTTGTCGTTTACGATCTTGCCGTCTTTTACCTGATAGTCACGCATGAGCACAGAGTAGCCGTTGCCGTCCCAGTTCAGGAAAAAGTCCATATCAAAACCGCAGTTCAGGGCGGATTTGGGATTGTTCCATTCAGAAACCAGAGCTGCTTCGGGATATTCGGCATGGATAGCACCGGCGATATCCTTCCAGACTTCCATGGTGCCGGGCTTGTCACAGCCGTCATTTTTCACCAGGGAGTCGGCCATATCGACCCGGAAACCGTCGCAGCCTAAGTTCAGCCAATGGCGCATGATATCCTTCATGGCTTCCCGGTTGGCCAGAGGGCCGGGGGCATTGATGTCATCCTGCCAGGGCCAGTGGCGCTCGGTATAGCCAAAGTTCAGCGCCGGCTGGCACTTGAAGAAATTGACAATATAGGTCGCATCTCTGGGATGCTCGCCGCCGATAAATACCATACCGTCACCGCCGGAGAAGGCACTGTCTGTCCAGATATAGCGGTTGGACATTTCATTGGGCTGTTCTTCGGCACTGCGTAGGAACCAAGGGTGGGTTTCACTGGTGTGACCGGGTACAAGATCCAGCAATACATGGATGCCCATGGCGTGGGCTGTTTCAAACAGACGCACCAGATCTGCTTCTGTGCCGTAACGCTGGGCAACTTTCTTGTGGTCACGGACATCGTAGCCTGCATCCTGGAAAGGAGAGTCGTAGATGGGATTGAGCCACAGGGCATTACAGCCCAGGCTTTTTACATAGCTGAGCTTTTCAGTGATACCGTTCAGGTCGCCGATACCGTCGCCGTTGGTATCGTAGAAGGACTGGGGGTAGATTTCATAAAATACTGCGTTTTTCAGCCAGCTTGCGGCCATGGTTTATTCCTCCGTTTCTTCCCGGGGAAAGGGTTTTCCCTTGAGAACATTCTTTTTTACGTAGTTGTACATTTCTTTTTCGCCGTGGTCTTTTAAAATGGTCAGAATGTAGGCCAGTTCCCGACGGGTATCGGGATGGATCAGATATTGCTCCCGGCTGTTATTTAAATAGGCCAGAGCGGAAGCGTCGGTGTATGCACTGCCCTGATATGTTTTGCAGGCGGCAATGCGATCCATTACCATTTCGGCCAGATATTTGCGGGGCATGGGGACAGCATCGTAGCGGCGAGTGACAAGGTTTAAATCGGTCCAATACTCCCAGTGGTGGCGGTTGCGGCCCTTGTGATGGATCCAGGCTTCGCTGTATCCTTTCTCTGCCCGTTCAGCATTATTAGGGCTGCAGGTGCCCTGATAATATTTAGCGCCAACTCGAAACTCTGTGGGAGAATACTTGGACAGGTCATGGGTCAAGCCCTGCCAGTACAGTCCAACTTTAAAACAGCCCTTACGCACCAGATGACGGTGGTGGGTGATGGTAACAAAATGATTCCATGCCTTCAAAAGAGATCCCAACCTTTCAGAGCCTATTATAGCAAAACATACGGAAAAAGCAAGGACAAACTTCCACCAGTGGGGCACGGAGAGGGGAAACGGCGGAAAAAACAAAAATTTTTCCTTGACAGAACGACTTTTCAATGATACAATGTCGCTTGTGGTGGCTTCCAGTCCACCCGTGACAAAACGGGCCTTTAGCTCAGTTGGTTAG
>CAZPJH010000009.1:0-34672 GCA_964586875.1 uncultured Oscillospiraceae bacterium | reverse complement strand
GTTCAAGAGGCCTCGAGTTCGAATCTCGACACTCGGACCAAAAATACCGTGGTTTCGAAAGAAACCACGGTATTTTTTCTAACTTTTACCCCGTATTTCTTTGCGGCTAAATGGGACTATCTACCACTTTTCTACCACCTCATGCACTGAACTTGTCGGAAAGTGAAGCGGCGATATTGCTTTTTCGCTCTACATCCAGATGAGAATAGATATTTGCGGTCATCTTAATGTCAGCGTGACCAAGCCATTCTTGCACATCTTTCAGTGACCACCCCATAGAAATCAACATACTGGCGCAACTGTGTCGCAGTTCGTGAAAACGAATGTGGGGCAAGTTGTGCTTTTTTAGTAGTTCATTGAAGCGGTGACTGAGATAATCCGGAGAATAGGGGTGACCATCAGGCCATTTGAAAACATATTGGTTTTCTTGGTATTCTCCACCGAATGCAAGGCGGTTTTGTTCTTCCTGACACTTGGCGGCTTTGAAGATTTCCAAAGCTTCCGTTGTAAGAGGGAAAGTGCGGTGGCTACTGGCGTTCTTGGTTTTGTCCTTGGCTACTACCTGCGTGACTTTGGAAACAGTGTGGCGAATGGTCATAATCTTTCGGTCAAAGTCGATGCTGTCCCACTGTAAGCCGAGCAATTCACTTCTGCGTAAGCCGTAGAGGGCGGTTATTTTCACCATGGGCAAAATAGGTTCATCCCGAAGGGCAGTAAACAAATCCTTTAGCTGTTTATCTGTGTAAAATGTGCTTTCATATCGGGTGACATGAGGAAGTACCACAAACTGACAAGGGTTAGAGGGTATCAACTTATTTTGAACTGCCAAATTCAAAGTCTGGTTAATGATGTTTTTGTGCAGCTTCAAAGAGCGAGGGGAAAGCCCACCAGTTCCGTTTAATTTGCCGTTTGCGTGTTTTTGGTCAATATAAAGCTGTATTGCTTTATAGTCCAAATCTACGAGTGCAACTTTCGCTTCATCAAAATAGGGGAGAATGTGGGTGTCCGCTAGGATTTGATCCCCTTGCATTGTGACACTGTCCACGGTGCGTTTGATTTGCTCAAGCCATATGCGGACATAGTCAGAAAATAGAATGTCGCTATGAACAATGCCTTCCATGCGCTCATACTCAGCCAATTTTTCACGAAGAAACTGCTCCGCTTTTCGTTTGTTGCCTTTTTCGGGAAGATTGGTGGCAATCCACTTCTTCTTGCGTTTGCCGTTTTCGTAGACATTAAGAACGGCATAGTATTTGCCGTTTTTCAAAGTAATGCTGCCTGTCATAATAACTCCTTTCTTGGACAGTAGATTGCAGCTTACTGTTACAACTCGATGTTATTGCGAGCGGTCTTGACGAACTCCTCAAGGCTGAATTTCGGTACTTTGATTGTTCGACCGACTCGGATTGCGCCCAGCTTCTTTTCACTTACCAAGGCGTAAGCAGCCTTAAGACCAATCCCTAAAGCATGGGCAACTTGGGGAATGGTGAGAATATCGGGGTACTCTTTGAACAAATCAATGCACCCCCGTTGTTCCCAAAATAGCATTCGGGTCAAAAGTAGGGTCGTCAGGTAGCAAAACAAAATCATTTGTCATGTGCTGAATAGAACCAATACGGCGGCGAAAAGCCGCCCATGTTTCGGGGTTGTCCAACTGAACATTGGGGTACTGCTGCTCAAATGCAATGTTGGAAATGATAAAAACCTTGGTGTAGCAAGCAACTTTGTCAGCATATCGACAAGGAAGGGACAAGGGGTAGCCGTCCAAGTATTTTAACATATCATCCACTTTCAAACTGCTGCGGAACTCCTCAAAGATAATCACATCTTGGCCTTTGTAGCCGTCAAAGGGATGCTCATAATTGGTTACCTGGAACACATTACAATAGCCGTAAGTGTCCATAACACTGCGTGTCTTTCCAGCGCTGGTGTCGCCCCACAGATATGTAACATCCAGATTGCGCCACTCATTCTTGAACTTTTCTTGCAGAAGGGTTTGCCGAGTCTGCTCAATGTGCTGCAACTTGTTGTAAGCACCGGGTATCTCGGTCAAAATTTCCGCATTGGTCTTGCCGTCCACGATCATTTGAACAATTTGTTCCGCTTGGGTGTTGGCTCGGCTGCGATCTGGGGGAAGTTCACCCCATTCTTCAAAAGTGTCCGACAAATTGGTTTCGTGCTTGGCATCATCCAGCCATTTACCTTCTTTACGGACATAATCACGGTTTTCTTGATTACTGCCGTTGGCTTGCTCAATATGAACACCATAGAAACGCTTATGCAGGGTTTCAAACATGGTGCTGTTTTTGAAAACAAGATACACATGGGTGTGGGGCGTTCCTTGTTCTCCGACTTCGTCGCACATACACCAATAGAGAAGTGCGGAAAACTCGGACAGAATGGCCTTGATGCGTTCATGGGAAAAACCGTGGTCAAGGGGATTATTGATGGTCAATTGAAATTTGCGAGAACTGGGTTTTCTAGGCATAGAACTCCTTTCATAATCATAGCGCAAGTGTACGCAATACTTTCGTTTGCAAAGGGTAATACTAGCCCTTTGCAAACAGTCTTACAAAAGCACTTGCAAAAAGGAGCAACAAAGCCTATAATGTAAGTGCATGGTGTGCAGATGCAGACCTTGCCCAGACCGTTAGCACTATCGACTTGCCGGAAGAAGTGCTGACGGTCTACTTTTATTTGTCTGTTTTCTGCTGTTCGGTCACCTGTTTAATCAAGGCAAACCCTTCGTTTGAAATGGTCTGCAACTCGTCCATTGTGAACCGCTGCATCATTTCAAGCATTTTTTCCGAATTGTCCAGAGCATCCAGCTGGCGCACAATCAATTGAAGGCAGGCGGTAGCATCGGATGTGATACCATTCTTCTGCTTATACAGAGCCAGACGGTCATAGACTTGTTCCGGGACAGTGATGTTTACTCGTTTCTTTGTTGTCGGCATATCTCTCACCTCAAAACAGATTATATCACGGTGTTACACCGGGCGTCAAGTAGAAATTTCAATATTTATTGGTGAAACTGTCGGATTATTCGGACAGTTGGTGAAAACCGTTACCTTGCACCGGGGGCGTGGGCATACAAGGTGCGAACGGTGCCGGGGTGGTTAACCTGCATGGTAGCCCGCATCGCAGCTCTGGCGGTAGTCTGGGGCTGGCTGGATATTGTTGGTTCGGCTATCGCAAAATCGCCGTTGGCGATATTGCTGTCGCCTTGACAGCTCCGCTATGGTTGTCGATGGCTTGGCAAAAGCACGGTAGTCTGTGGTAGTCGGTAGCCAGTAACACAAGTCCCCCGAAGGCGGCCGTTTTGGCTCGCATCCGGGGGGATGTCTTTGTGTTGTTGTAACAGCAGCTGCATCTACCATCATCTACCATTTTTCTACCACTTATTCTTGTAAAGGTTTTTCAATTCTCCACTGTACGCCTAAAATCCTTATTTTTTAGGGACAGGATGCCACAAAATACCATCAAATGCTGCTCAATGCCACCACTTGCCATTCCTTCCATACAAATGGGGTTCAAGAGGCCTCGAGTTCGAATCTCGACACTCGGACCAAAAATCCAGAAACCATGAAATGGTTTCTGGATTTTTTCTTTTTATCAATGAACGAATTTGATATTTGGGACGAAGAAGATTGACCTGAATACATTTGTAAGCTATAATTTTTGTGAAAATAAAAGACCGGAGGAGAAATATGAAACTTCGATCATCAAAAATGCCCTGGCATTTGCTTCCTGCTGTGATAGCCTTGGCGTGGCCAACCATGCTGGAACAATTGATGCAGACTGCGGTGCAATACATCGATACGGCCATGGTTGGTCAACTGGGAACCCAGGCGACAGCTGCGGTTGGTGGCACCGGCACAGTCGGATGGCTGGTCAACAGTACCATTTCCGCCTTGGGAATCGGATTTTTGGCCTATATTTCCCAAGCTTGCGGTGCAGGGGAAGGGGAACGAGCAAAAAAAGCGTCTGCACAGGCTGTGCTGTCTGTGCTGGTGGTGGGAACAGTGTTTACGGCGTTAACACTGTTCATTAGCCCTTATGTACCGATCTGGATGCAGATCGATTCGTCGGTGCAGCATCTTTCTGCCCGGTATTTTGCTATTATCTATGCGCCCATGCTGTTTCGCACAGCTACTATTATTTTTGGCACGGTTTTGCGTGCGGCAGGGGATAGTAAAACGCCCATGGTATCTGGTTTCATCGTGAATTTTGTCAATATTGTACTAAATTTTCTGCTGATCTATCCCAACCGATATTGGCAGGTAGGACAGATGCGTATTTTCCTGCCAGGGGCTGGATGGGGTGTGATCGGTGCAGGTGTGGCCAGTGCGATTGCCTTTGCTGTGGGTGGGATTGTTATTACCATTGCTTTGCTGCGTCATCCCATGGTCAGTCCTTTGGGGCAGAGTATTCGACCGGACAAAGCAGTGCTAGCTCCATGTCTGAAGGTGGCTGTACCCAATGGTTTGCAGCGATTTGCAACTTCTTTTGGCTATGTGGTTTTTGCGGCTATGATCAACGCCCTCGGAGATGTGGCCACGGCGGCGCATACCATCGCAAATACGGTAGAGTCCGCTTTTTATATCCCGGGGTATGGAATGCAGACTGCGGCGGCCACGTTGGCAGGTAATGCCTGGGGGGCTAAAGACCGAAAACGGATAAAAGATCTGACAAAGCTGATTCTAACACTGGAAGTGGCTATGATGGTGGTTTCCGGTGGGTTGCTGTTTGCTTTTGCGCCCCAGATGATGCGTCTGTTTAACAAAGATGCAGCGGTGATCGCATTGGGAGCTGTGGTGCTGCGGATGGTAGCATTGTCAGAACCTTTTTATGGTGCATCCATTATCTTAGAAGGCATGATGCAGGGAATGGGCAATACCACAAGACCCTTGCTGGTCAATATCATCGGCATGTGGGGCATTCGAATTGTCGGTACCTTTCTGTGTACGCAGTTGCTGGAGCTGGGACTGGTTGCAGCCTGGGCTTGTATGATCGCTCACAATCTGATGCTGTTTGCAGTGTTCTTTTATTTTAGTGCGACTGGTCATCTGATGCCGAGAGAAGGGCAATTGACCAAATAAATTTGGAAAAACAGGATAAAAATAAAAAAACACTTGATTTTCAGAAAACTATCTGTTATAATACGTCAGTCTTTAAAGCAAGGTGAGTCCTCTGCGATGCCGGGAACCATATCGCCGGAGAAAAACGTCGTAAGAACGCCTAATATTAAGGAGGATAAAGATATGGATTTGGTTAAAGCTCTGTCCAGCCAGTATATGAAGCAGGAGCTGCCCGAAATGCGGGTCGGCGACACTGTTCGTGTACACGTGCTGATCAAGGAAGGCTCCCGTGAGCGTGTTCAGGTGTTTGAAGGCACCATCATTGCTCGCAAGCATGGCGGCATCGGTGAGACCATCACTGTTCGTCGTGTTTCTTACGGTGTCGGTTGTGAGAAGGTTTTCCCTGTTCACTCCCCCCGTGTCGTGGCTGTTGAAACTGTTCGTAAGGGTAAGGTTCGCCGTGCGAAGCTGTACTACCTGCGTGAGCGTTTCGGTAAGGCTGCTAAGATCAAGGAGCGCGTTTAATTCCAATTTCATAAAAAAAGAGGGGCGACCCTCTTTTTTTATATGCCGCAACCGTTGGTCGCGGCATATTTTTTCAAAAATATGCTTTTCTTTTTGCCGGATTAGGTGTATAATGCTAGTAAGTGAGATTATGCAATTTGGCTACGCAGCCGATAGAAAGCGAGAAAGACATGGTCAAATGGAGAAGCCGTTCGTCCCAAAATGCTGCTGAAATGCAGGTGCTGACCGGGACACAGAAATTTTTTCGGGAGATCCGGGATTATTTATATATTTTTGCAGGGTTTATGCTTGTTTTTGCGCTGCTGTTTCGGGTCGTGGTGGTGGATGGGCCATCGATGAATCAGACCCTGGTGGATGGTGACCGACTGCTGCTGATCGGACGGGTACTATATCATACCCCGAAGCAAGGGGATATCGTGGTTGCCAGCAAAGATCATTTTCGTAATGGTGAAAACATCATTAAAAGAGTGATCGCAACCGAAGGGCAGACAGTGGATATGGATTTTGAAAATCGAGTCGTCTATGTGGACGGAAAGCCCTTGCAAGAGTCGTATGTTTATTTTGCTGACGAGGATCGCCGCCCCATGATCCAGGAGGGGATCACATTCCCCCTGGTGGTGGATGAAGGCTGCGTTTTTGTAATGGGAGATAATCGCAATGACTCCATGGACAGTCGCAGCGCACAGATCGGGTTGATCGATTGCAGAGAGATTTTGGGAAAGGCTATCTTTTTGATCATTCCCGGTACGAATGGTGGCAAAGTGGCCGCTGATTATACGAGGATCGGAGTTTTGAACGGATGACAGAGAATAATATGAATATTCAGTGGTATCCCGGTCATATGACCAAGACCCGTCGCCAGATGGAGGCTGATTTAAAGCTGGTGGATGCGGTGTGCGAGATCGTAGATGCCAGAATCGTTATATCCAGTCGCAATCCGGATATTGACAGTATTTGCGGTAATAAGCCTCGGATCGTGATTTTAAATCGACTGGATTTGGCTGATGCGGATGCTACCAATCGTTGGGTGCAGTATTTTAAAAACAAGGGGATGGCGGCTGTAGCAACGGACTGTAAAAGCCGCAAGGGTATTGCAGCCTTTACACCGGCTGTTCGCCAATTGCTCCATGAGAAAATCGAACGTGATGCGGCCAAGGGAATGTCAAAAGCACTGCGGATCATGGTGGTCGGTATTCCCAACGTTGGAAAATCCACCCTTATTAATCAAATTTCCGGACGGAAGGGTGCTAAGGCAGAAAACCGTCCCGGTGTGACCCGTGGCAAACAGTGGGTGACAGTGGACAATGGCCTGCTGCTTTTGGATACGCCCGGTATTTTGTGGCCCAAATTTGAAGATCCCAATGTGGGAATGATGCTGGCCTATACCGGTGCGGTGAAAGACGGTATTATGGATCTGGAGGAGCTGTCTTGCCGGCTGATGGAATTGCTGTGGCAGCGATATCCGGAAAAGGTAAAGGAGCGTTATGGTGTGGATTGCCCGGCGGATATGTCCGGCTGGGAACTGCTGCAGGAGGCTGGAAAAAAACGGGGCTACATGCTTCGCGGCGGCCAGATCGACACAGAGCGGATGGCTAAGGTTCTGCTTGACGAGTTCCGAAGCGGAAAATTAGGCCGCTTTACATTGGAAATTCCGGAGGATATAAAATGAGCGAAATAAATATGTGGGAAATTGAAAATCGTCATTTTTCCAATGGTGTTACCATGATCTGCGGCGTAGATGAAGCCGGCCGTGGTCCCCTGGCCGGGCCGGTGTGTGCTGCAGCAGTGATTTTGCCCCATGGGTTGCAGATCCCTGGCTTGACTGACAGTAAGAAGCTTAGCGACAAGCGCAGACGAGAGCTGTTCCCTCTGATCAAAGAGCAGGCCATCGCCTATGGCATCGGCTTTGCCAGCCATGAAGAGATCGATCAAATCAATATTTTGCAGGCAACTTTTCTGGCTATGGAGCGTGCTATCGCGCAGCTGCAGGTGAAGCCGGATATGGCATTGATCGATGGAAATCGGGAAAAGGATTTTGGCCTTCCTGTGGAAACCGTGGTCAAAGGGGACTCCCTCAGTGCCAGTATTGCCGCAGCATCCGTGCTGGCAAAAGTCAGCCGAGATGATGTGATGCTTGCCATGGCGGAAGAGTATCCCGGGTATGGCTTTGAGGTACATAAAGGCTACGGCACAAAAGCCCACTATGAAGCTTTGCGGAATTTAGGACCCAGCCCCATCCACCGGATGACGTTTTTGAGGAAGTTTTATGGCAGCCAACCTTAACGGTGCTTGGGGCGAAGCATTGGCGGCAGAGTATCTGCGAAAAAAACGCTATACACTGGTGGCTGCCAATTTTCGATCCAGGTTCGGCGAGATCGATTTGATCGTAAAAGATAAAAAATATCTGGCTTTTGTGGAAGTAAAACTCCGAAAAAATGGAAACTTTGCTCAAGCCAGAGAATTTGTAGACCATCGGAAACAAGACCGTATTCGGGTGACTGCTTCCATTTATTTGGAAACACATCCCACAAATTTACAACCGCGATTTGATGTGATCGAGGTCTATGCCCCTCAGGGGCGTGATACATTAGACCCGAAAATCATCCACTTGGAAGGAGCGTTTGAATGAGTTTTCCTGTTTTTGACTTGCACTGTGATACTGCGCTGGCACTGATTGGAGAGGATCTGAAGCAGAAGGGAAGTCTGCGACAAAATCAACTACATATTGATTTGGAAAGAGCTGCCAAATTGCAGGGCTACGCTCAGTGCTTTGCCTGCTTTACAACCCCATACATGGTCGATTGGCATCAGGTTTCCCCGGTGGCTGTTTTTGAACGGGAGATGGAAAATATCATGCTCCATATTGAGGAAAACAGCGATTTGATCGCCCAGGCTTTTTCTTGGGAAGATGTGGAAGCGAACCGCAGAAATGGGAAAATGTCCGCTATTTTGACCATTGAAGGCCCGGCAGGCTTCGGATTTGATCCTGCCATGTTGGAAATGCTCTATAAAGCAGGCTTTCGGATCTCTTCTCTTGGCTGGAACGAAAGCAATGTGCTGACCGGTTCCCATAAAACCGGAGAGGGCCTGACGGATCTGGGTCGGGAGTATGTGAAAGAAGCCCAGCGTTTAGGTATTCTGGTGGATGTGAGCCACATCAGCGATAAGGGATTTTGGGATATTATGGAAATAACGAACGGCCCTGTTGTTGCAACTCATTCCAATAGCCGGGCAGTCTGTGATGTCAGCCGAAATCTGACGGATGATATGTTCCGTGCCATTTGTCAGACCGGTGGCGTGGCCGGTTTTAATCAGTGCGCCCCCTTTGTGGGAGAAAAGCCAAATTTGGACACAGTGTGCGATCATATTTTGCACTTCATGGAAATAGATCCGGAGGGAAAGCACATTGCCCTTGGTGGCGACTTGGATGGATGTGATGAACTGCCGGAGGGTTTTGACGGTGTGCAGAGTTATCCTGCCATGGCACAAAAGCTTTTGGAACGTGGCCTGACAGAGAAAAATGTGGAAGATATTTTCTGGAACAACGCAGTGGGAGTGATGAAGCGTGCTATATAGGACCACCCGGGGCAAGCACGATGTGGTGACGGCATTTAAAACCGTCCATACGGATTGCTATGTAGACGGCGGCCTATTTTTACCCTTTCGCATGCCCAAATTAAATCAAGCACAACTGCAATCGTTGGGGAATATTTCACCGACACAGACCGTTGCCAACGTCCTGAATGAACTGTTTTCCTGCGGTTTGACAGCATGGGATGTGGAAATGTCCATTGGGCGTAAGCCGGTGCAGCTGTCCACAGTGGGCAGAAGGATTTTTGCCGGAGAGCTGTGGCGTAACCGGGGAGGGAATGTTGAAGAAACAGTCCGGGCGCTATCGCAGCGCATCGGCGGTGACGGTGATCCTACCAACTGGATGGAGATCGCTGTCCGTATAGCGCTGTTATTCGCATCATATGGGATGCTGCTGTCTGCAGGAGCGGTCAAAGAGCGGGAAAAAATTGATGTGGCAGTGGCCACCGGAGACTTTACCATGCCAATGGCTGCGTGGTATGCCA
Source organism: uncultured Oscillospiraceae bacterium (assembly GCA_964586875.1). Lineage (GTDB taxonomy): Bacteria > Bacillota > Clostridia > Oscillospirales > Oscillospiraceae > Faecousia. Next base: position 24,990 of record CAZPJH010000009.1, on the reverse strand, counting down.
GAGAAATGGGACTGCCTATTGGTCAGATCATATGCGGATGTAATGCCAACGGCGGATTTTGGGACCTGCTCAATCGTGGAGAATTTTCCACCGGGGATAAAGCAGTTGCAACCTGGACACCGGAGGCAGATCTGATCTTGCCCCGAAATCTGGAGCGATTGATCCACGGAAGTCTGGGTGTAGAGGAAAACATGCGCTTTTTGCAGTGTTGCAGCCAGGGCAGAAGTTATGTGTTGACCCGTGAACAGACTCAATTGTTGGGCAATGGCCTATATGCCGCAGTGATAAGCGATAGCCGGGTGGCTAATATCATTCCCGGCGTTTATCGTACCAGAAGCCATGTTCTCAGCCCCTATGCTGCCCTGGCTTATGGCAGTTTACAGGATTATCGAGCCACCAGCGGAGAAGAACGGTCTACGTTACTGGTGGATGACCGCAGTCCTATGAAGGATCATCTGCTGGTCAGCAGACTGCTGAGAATCAGGGATGGCGACCTGGAGAAACGAGTTATCAGATAAGGAGAATGAGCCATGGCGCTCTATGCAATCGGAGATCTGCACCTTTGCCTTGGGGCAGCCAAGCCTATGGATATTTTTGGGGGTGCGTGGATCGGCTATATGGACAAGCTTCGGGAAGGGCTGTCCGTGATCACGGAAAAGGATACCACTGTTTTGCTGGGGGATCTGAGCTGGGCACTGGGACTGGAGGAAGCAAAGGCGGACTTCGCCTGGATGAATGAACACATTCCCGGCAAAAAGATCATCCTGAAAGGAAACCATGATTATTGGTGGAATACGGTGGCAAAATTCAACCGTTTTTGCACCGAAAATAACTTTGCAGATTTTCATATTCTCAATAATAACTGCTTTGATTATAATGGCTTTGCCATTTGCGGCACCCGAGGCTGGTTTTTTGAAGAAGAACGCAGCGGCGAACACGATGAAAAGGTGTTCAAACGGGAACTGATCCGTTTGGAAACATCTTTAAAAGCAGCCGGCCAGATGCCGAAAATGGTGTTTCTCCACTATCCGCCCCGATATAAGGGCTATGAATGTACGGAGATACTGGAATTGCTGAAAAAATATGAAGTTCGTCAATGCTTCTATGGACACCTTCATGGTGCCAGTCATTCGCTGGCCCAGGAGGGACTGTGGGACGGAGTGGAGTTCCGACTGGTAGCCGCCGATAAACTGCAATTTAAACCGCATATGGTGATGCCCTGAATTAATGTAAAGATTTTGATATCCAGCAGGACTTTCTGAAAAGGAAAAGTCCTGCTGAATTTTTGTTCAAAATGCCGAAAAAGAAGAGAAAATGAAAAAAGAGCTTGAAATATATATATATAATGGATGTATGCGGAAAATTTTTCCGTCAGCAACATTTAAATGGAGGAAAAAGAAATGAGTATGAAGACAAAAACGCTGGCGTCTTCTGTTCTGGCTATCGTTTTGTGCCTTAGCCTGATCACCGGTGCAACGTTTGCACTGTTTACGAGCTCCAGCGAAACCAATGTTGCCGTCACTTCCGGCAAGGTCAATGTTGTGGCAACTGCCACGACACCCACGATCGAGTGGGACGAAAGATTGGCCGAAAACATGAATGAAACGATGAATCCCATTGTTTCTGTTGTAGGTAATGTAGTTCGGCTGGAGAAGCTGGTACCCGGTGTTACCGTTAAGTTTGACATCGAGATTCAGAACAAAAGCGATGTGACCATTCTGTACAGAACAATCATTAAAATGGTCGACGATGACGGCTTGTGGGATGGCCTGAATGTTACCATTGGCGGCAACCTCTTTAACGGCGAAACCAAGAAGAGTGAATGGACCACGCTGGCATTCGGCCAGACTATTGACAAGGTCACTGTTGAAATCGAGTTCCCCTATGAGGCAGACAACAGATATCAGGAAAAGTCCTGCCAGTTTGCTTATCTGATCGAGGCTGTCCAGGGCAATGCGGATATGCCCAGTGAGTGGGACGGCGAAACTGTAACCGAACCTCGGAAGGATGATCAGGGTGTTTACCATATCACCAATTCTGCCGAGTTCGTTTGGATGATGCTCGATAGCAACGGCGCAGCTGCCAGAACCGCAGCGGTTCATTCTGTGTCTGAAAACACGAAAAATGCTATCATTCTGGAGCGTGATATTGATCTGGGTGGCGCTACCATCACAGGCTTCGGCAGTGACATCAACCATTTCGCTCTTGACTTTGATGGTAACGGACATTCCATTAGCAACTTTAAGATTGACCGTTCTACTGGCACGAACGAAGGATATTATGCCGGACTGTTCAACTATGTTTATGGCGCAACCATCAAAAATCTGACCGTTAAGAATGCAACCGTAACTGGCGATCAGATGGTCGGTGCGCTGATCGGCTCCATTGGCGACGGTGCTACGGTTGAGAACTGCACTGTGGAAGACTGCACTGTGAACGGTTACCGCAAGGTCGGTGGTGCTGTTGGTTATGCAAATGATGCGATCGTGAAGGGTATTTCCGTGAAGAATACAGCGGTATGCTGCGGCGTTACCGTACAGTCTCACGGGATCGACCAGTGGGGCGAGGTAATCGGCTACAAGAATACCGCTCTGGTTGAAAGTGGCAATACGGCAGAAAATGTTACGATTTCCTTTGTGGCTTATGTCGGCACGTTTGAGCAGCTGAGCGCAGCAGTTAACAATCAGGAAATCTCCAAGATCATCCTGACTGCTGATATTGTCAACGAAACCGTTCCCCACACCGGTGGTACTACGGCTTACGATCCGTACCAAACGGCGGATACATATACGCTTGAAAAAGGGAGAAATCTTACAATCGATTTTAACGGTCACATTTTGACAACGCCGGTTAGATTGTTCTATGTTAAAGGCGGCGCAACCTTAACACTGGAAAACAACAGCGCCAGCGGTGCTCAGAGCGGAATCTATTTTAACAAGGTAGATAGCGACCCCAATTATGGCAAAAATGCCTATGGTATTTACTTGGAAATTGAACGTAAGAACCAGGGAAGCAATTGGTGGACTGAAAGCATCGGCGTTTTGAACATTGAAAAAAATGTCACGATTGGCATGGGAATTGAGGACGCAGCAGCACAGCCGCAGTGTATCATTTGGAACTGTGGCAATGTGAATATGAACGGCGGTGAACTGATTGCTTATGCCACAACCGCAGTGTATATTTTCTCCAGTGCAGAAGGCGACTTCAAAATGAATGGCGGCAAAATTACACTCGGAGATGAGTCTGCAATCGGTATTTATAGTTTTGTCAATTCCAATGCCGAAGTGGAGTTGATGAAGGGCTCTATTGTGGGTAAAGGAACAGCATATCAGATTGTCGGCTTCAATTCTTCTTACAAATTCAATATTTCCGAAGATTTTGTGATCAATACAGCGAAAGGTCCTAACAGCTGATCATCAAATCAAAGAATAAACAAACTGGAAAGCGGTTTTGAGCTTTCTTCCGATAATATACAAAACTCCCCGGATGCCGTGGCATCCGGGGAGTTGTTTATTCCAAGATTTTACCAAAGAGAATGGTATCGCCTTCCATGGAATACGAATACATGGTTTTGCCGTCTACATCTACGGCAACCTGACAGTTGCCGTCCGGTAGACCCTTGATGGAGAAGATATAATAATAGCTACGGGCAGTTGCTGTGCCAAAATGGATGGTGCGTTCAAAGTTAACGGTAAGACCGGATGCCTGCTCGGCAAAATAATTGACAACTTTCTGGTGAGCCAGTTCATAACCGCTTTTTTCTTCCGTGACCACAATTTTCAGTCCATAAATTGCGGTGATATCATAATGATCCCAATATACTTCCAGCACATAAATATATTCGCCGGTGTGGATGGGTTGCAGTAATTGCCAGCCTTCCTCTGTTTCCAGAACATTCAAACTGCGCGACTCCAGAAGGGAGCGGTTGCCGGTGTCGTAAAGCGTTCCATCCGATCGGAAAATTTTGTAGTCGGAAATATGAAAATCCGCAGAAGGGGACAGAATAAGACAAGAAAGGCCGGAGTGGCTCAGGGTGAAGGTTTCATTTTGAGGGTATTCTGTCTGCCAGATCTGCTGGACATCGGCATTTTGACCGAAACAGTGGACATTTTTTCGCTGCCACGGCGTACAAAGATCAGTCACAGTCAGGTCGGGACTGTAGTCGGCCTTTTTGGAAGACTGGTATAGTTTCAGCCATTGCTGGCCGGAGCTCCATGTTGTGCCATAGCCGTCTGTGTCGTGACCGATGCCGGTGATCTGGGCGCAGGCCAGGGCCATGACCATCTGCTTTTCCCCTTCCTTGGTAAGGGGATTGTATTGCAGATCACTGTTCTTTTTCAGATAATCTACATAGACCCTCACTGCTTCGCTGCCGTAGCCGAGAATGGCCTGATAAGTTTCATCTCTATTTAATAAAAGCGGAGTCGATCCCAGCGATGTATAATTCAATTGGGCGACCTGATGAGCCATTTCCAGCAGTTTATCATCATTTTCGCCCGGTTCGTGCTGGGTTTCGGGTATAGTCAAAAGGCAAACACCAGCAACAATAGATACGATGATCACTGCAATTACCAGCCAAAAAGCAGGTTTCTTATAATTCATAATACGCATGATCCTTTCTTTCACGCCTGTTTCTCCGAAAGCAAGGGGGCAGGCGGCGATCCGACGGCGGTGGATACTGCAATGGAGTAAAGCGGTGGAATAGGCTTGTTTTTGCTGCTTGCTCATGGAGCGGATGACCTTTTCATCGCAGGCGCTTTCGATATCCCGGCATAGTAGGAGATAAGCCAGCCACAGGATCGGATTAAACCAATGAATGCTCAGCAGTAAGAATCCAAGCGGTTTCCACCAGTGATCTTTGCGCTGAATGTGTGCCTGCTCGTGCGCCAGTACGTTCTGAATATCCTCATCGGAAATGTGATAAGGAAGATAGATCCTTGGACGGAAAAAGCCAAGCACAAAAGGAGAGTCAACGGCCTGACACTGCCAGATATTATCCTGAAAGTGGGTGGCTTCTGTCATTTTTCGGCGGAGCATGAAATAACTGGCTGCAATATAGACCAGCATAACCATCAGACCGGCTAACCACACATAACTGAGGAAGGGCAGAAGTGTGTCCCTCAAAGTAGCAGGGGAGGTGTAGCTACCCTTGACTGTGATCACATAATTTCCTATCTCAGAATGAATAGGCGTGAGTCCGGCGTTGATCGCTTCCTGATAGTGGTTGCTGTTTTCGTAAATAATGTCTGTGTCTTCTATATACAGATTCCCGACATTGGATAAAAGCTGTCCGCTGGAAAGGTTTTCCGGCACCAGAGAAAAGCTGCTTTCAATAGAAATGGGACAAATCAGCCGCAGTGCGACCAGTCCCCAGAGTAGACAAATGATCCATTTGGGGGCTTTGGCAAACAGCAGACGCAGGGCCATTACAGCCAGTACAAAAAACGAAGCCATCAGACTCCATTGGAGGATACCCGAAAATAGTGCTTGCATGGATGCACCTCCTTATCCCTGGATGATGCGCTGGATTTCTTCGATTTCCTTTTCCGATAGTGCCTGCCGCTTACCAAAGGCGGCAATAAAGGCAGGCAGAGAACCTTCAAAGGTTTTGGTCACAAATTCATCCAGCTCTGCTGCTTGGATCTGGTCTTTGGAAAAAAGGGAAGTGACGATTTTGTTTTCTACTTTTAAAACCCCTCGTTCTTCCAGCCGCTTCATGACAGTGTAGGCAGTCGTTTCCTTCCAGCCAAGGCGCTCTTTGCACAGTCGTACCAGTTCAGGACTTCGGATAGGTTCGTTTTCCCACAGGATCAGACAGAAGCGATATTCGCTTTCGTGAATTTTCGGTGTTTCCATAGATGTTACTCCTTTCTCTACTGGTGTAGAGGATTAATTTCATTCTACTCCAGTAGAGGAGAAAAGTCAACTGCTAATTTTAAAACTGGTGTTTCTTTCTTTATTGAGGGCTTTCGAAAAGGAAAACATATCTTAAAAAAGAAAAAATCCTAAAAAGTTTGAAAAAAGGGTGGACAATTTGAAGAATGTTTGCTAGAATAGAACAGCTTAAAATAGAAATAGAATGGTTGCACTATGCGACCTACAATTTGGAGGATTAGCAACATGACTGTTAAGAACATCGAAAGAAAAGGCAATGAAACCACCATCGTCGTCGAGATCGACAAGGACCTGATGGAGAAGGGCGTCAATGCCGCATACCTGAAGCAGCGCAAGAATATCCAGCTGCCCGGCTTCCGCAAGGGCAAGGCTCCCCGGAAGATGATCGAGTCCATGTATGGCGCTCATGTCTTCTATGAAGATGGCCTGGATGAGATTTTCCCCACCGTTTATGAAGAGGCTGTTATCAATCAGGGTGTGAAGGCCATCGGCCGTCCCAACCTGACCGATATGGACATTTCTGAAGAGGGTATCGTTACCCTGACGCTGACCACCGAGGTCTATCCTGAGGTCACCCTGGGTCAGTACAAGGGTGTGGAAGCTCCCAAGGCTGAGGTCAATGTTACCGACGAGCAGGTGGAAGCTGAGCTGAACACCATGGCTCAGAACGTGGCTTCTACCGAAACTGTTGAGCGTGCTGCTGAAATGGGCGACACCGCTAACATTGATTTTGAAGGTTTCGACAATGGTGTTGCCTTCGACGGCGGCAAGGGCGAGAACTTCGACCTGAAGCTGGGTTCCGGCTCTTTTGTTCCCGGTTTTGAGGAGCAGGTGGTCGGTATGTCCGCCGGAGAGGAAAAGGACATCAACATCACCTTCCCCGAGGATTACCATGCTGAACTGGCCGGCAAGGCTGTTGTGTTCCATGTCAAGTGCAACAAGGTTTCTACCGTTGTTACCCCTGCTATGGACGATGAGTTTGCCAAGGACGTTTCTGAGTTCGATACGCTGGAAGATCTGAAGAAGGACATTCGTGCAAAGGCTCTGGACAATGCTCAAAAGCAGTCCGCTTCCGCTTTTGAGCAGGCTTGTGTGGACAAGGCTACCGAAAACACCACTGTTGATATGCCCAAGGCTCTGATCGAGGCCGAGCTGGACACTCAGATGGAGCGTTTTGCTTATCAGCTGCAGATGAGCGGTTACTCTGTGGAGCAGTACGCCAAGATGATGGGCGGCGATATGAACACCATTCGTAACGCTTTCCGTCCCACTGCTGAGAAGCAGGCAAAGGTCAATGTGACTCTGGCTAAGATCGTGGAAGTGGAAGGCCTGACCATCTCCGAGGAAGAGATCGCTGCCGAGTACGAAGCTTTGGCAACCACTTATTCCATGGATGTGGAAAAGATCAAGTCCATGGTTCCTGTGGAAGAGGTCAAGGCCAGCCTGGAAACCCGTAAGGCTGTGAAGGTCATCGTTGACAACGCAGTCGCTGTTGCTCCCGAGGCTAAGGCCGAGTAATTTTCCGGAATAATAATTCCGGCAAGTGGTTAGAATGTTTCAAGCCCTATGAAAGGAGACATGACCATGAGTTTTATTCCCTATGTTGTGGAGCAGACCAGCCGTGGCGAGCGTAGCTACGATATTTTCTCCCGTCTGCTCAACGACCGTATCATTTTCCTGTCCGAAGAAGTGAACGACACCACTGCTTCTTTGATCGTGGCACAGCTGCTGTATCTGGAGGCACAGGATCCGGACAAGGATATTCAGTTCTATATCAACAGCCCCGGCGGTAGTGTTACCGCCGGTATGGCGATCTACGACACCATGCAGTACATCAAGTGTGATGTGGCGACCATCTGCGTGGGTATGGCTGCATCCATGGGTGCGTTCCTGCTGTCTGCCGGTACAAAAGGCAAGCGTATGGCGCTTCCCAATGCTGAGATCATGATCCACCAGCCTTCTGCAGGTACCCAGGGTCAGATCACAGATATGGCCATTCACATGAAACGCCTGCAGACTATCAAAGAGCGGATGAACAGGATCATGGCTGAAAACACCGGCAAGAGTGTGGAAGAAGTTACAGCTGCCTGCGAGCGCGATAACTTTATGACCGCACAGGAAGCACTCGATTTTGGACTGATCGACCGTGTGATCGAGCGCCACTGATCTACCGAAAGGCGGTAACACTTCATGGCAACAAATCAGGAAAATCCGATTTGCTGTAGTTTTTGCGGCAAAGGGGAGTCTCAGACTCGGCTGATCGCCGGTCCCGGTGTGTATATTTGCAGTGACTGCGTTCAGACCTGTTGCGATTTGCTGCAGGAAGATACCGTCGCTGTGGAAGCACCGGAAAAACTGCCAACCCCCATGGAAATCAAACAGTACATGGACGGCTACATCATTGGTCAGGACGAAGCAAAGATCGCCCTTTCCGTGGCAGTGTATAATCACTATAAGCGTATTTATCTGGCGCAGGACTCTGATGTGGAGCTGCAAAAAAGCAATATTTTGCTTATTGGCCCCACCGGTTCCGGTAAAACGCTGTTCGCACAGACGCTGGCCAAGATCCTCAATGTTCCTTTTGCCATTGCAGATGCCACGACGTTGACTGAAGCAGGCTATGTAGGCGATGATGTCGAGAATATTTTGGTGCGCCTGTTGCAGGCGGCAGATTTTGATGTGGATGCAGCCGAACATGGCATTATCTACATCGATGAGATGGATAAGATCGCCCGTAAGAGCGAAAATACATCCATTACCCGAGATGTATCCGGCGAGGGTGTTCAGCAGGCACTGCTGAAGATTCTGGAAGGTACTGTGGCCGGTGTGCCTCCTCAGGGGGGCAGAAAGCACCCTCAGCAAGAGCTGATCCAGATGGATACCTCCAATATCCTGTTTATCTGCGGTGGTGCATTTGATGGTTTGGATAAGATCATCGAAAGCCGTACGGAAAAGTCCGGTTTGGGCTTTGGCGCACCGATCGAGAGCAAAAAGAAGCGGGATGTGGGCAAAATCTTCTCTCAGGTGCAGCCCCATGATCTTCTGAAATTCGGCATTATTCCGGAGCTGGTTGGCCGTCTTCCGGTCATTACCACCATGGAAAGCCTGAAAAAGGAAGACCTGGTTCGTATTCTGAAAGAACCGAAAAATGCCCTGGTCAAGCAGTATACAAAATTGCTGGAACTGGACAATGTGGAATTGGAAATTCGCGACGAAGCACTTGATGCCATCGCTCAGAAGGCGTTGGATCGTCAAATTGGCGCAAGAGGCCTTCGTGCGGTGATGGAAAAGGTGATGACGGATATTATGTACCGCATTCCTTCCGATCTTTCCATCCGCAAAGTTATTATCACAGCCCAGACCATTGATGGAATGGATCCGATCATCATCCGAGATGAGCAGACCCTCCGATTGCCGCTGGGCACCAAATAAGCGTTTTAGGAAGGGGGTAGGCAACTACCCCTTTTCTTGTCATTATGAAAGTAGGTGAAAGTATGAACGAGAAACTGATTTCCGGAGTCCTTCCGGTGCTGGCCCTGAGGGGCTTGACGGTTTTTCCCGATCAGACGGTTCATTTTGATATTGGTCGCTCCCGGTCCTTAAAGGCACTGGAGGTGGCGATGAAGGGGGATCAGCATATCATGCTGATTCCTCAGAAAGATTTGACAGTTGATGATCCCAAGGCTTCTGAACTTTATCCCATCGGCACAGTTGTAAAAGTCAAGCAAGTGCTGAAGACCCAGGGAGAGACTTTGAGAGTGTTGGTCAATGGCCTGTGCCGTGCCCAAGTGCGGGAAATGGAGCAGACAGAACCTTATTTTTCCGGCTTGGTAGAAGCTATTGCAGAGCCTCAGGCAGCAGACTCTGCCCGCAATCAGGCACTGTGCAGAGAAGCGAATGTGCTGTATGGCATTTATTGTGAGCTTGCAGAGCAGCCGGCACAGGCTGTTCAGTTGCGAATGCTGGCAAGCAACAATGTTGGTTTCATTGCTGACTCCATTGCTCAAAATTCCGGCATGGATTATGCAGATAAGGCAAAACTCCTGTGTCAGATAAATCCTGTTCGTCGGATGGAACAGGCGATCAAACTGCTTCATCGGGAAGTGGAAATGCTCCAATTGGAAGCGGAAATCCAGGAAAAGACCCATGCTAATATTGACCAGAACCAGAAAGACTACTATTTGCGTGAGCAAATGCGGGTCATTCGTGAGGAACTGGGGGAAGGCGATGATCAGGAAGAGTGTGATGAATATCGTACCAAGATCGAAGCCTTGGGCCTGCAGGAAGACAGTGAGAAAAAACTATTAAAAGATGTGGATCGCCTTCGTAAGCAGCCCTTCGGTTCCGCAGAAGCTTCTGTTTTGCGTAATTACTTAGATGTGGTGCTTGAACTGCCCTGGAATGTAAAAACCAAGGAAAAAGTAGATGTGGCGCAAGTCAGAAAGGTTCTGGAAAAGGATCATTTTGGCATGGAAAAGGTGAAAGAGCGTATTTTGGAAACCATTGCAGTCAGGCAGATGGCACCTGAAATGCCGCCTCAGATCCTGTGTTTGGTGGGTCCTCCCGGAGTCGGTAAGACTTCCATTGCATACTCTATTGCCAGAAGCTTAAATCGAAATATGGCACGGATATCTCTGGGTGGCGTCCACGATGAGGCAGATATTCGTGGTCACCGTAAGACCTATGTGGGGGCGATGCCCGGACGGATCATGGCGGCAATGACCGAAGCAAAAAGTACCAATCCGCTGCTGTTGCTGGATGAAATCGACAAGCTTGGCTCTGACCATCGGGGCGATCCCAGTGCAGCGCTGCTGGAGGTGCTGGATGCGGAGCAGAATAAGACCTATCGTGATCACTACTTGGAAATTCCCTTTGACCTGAGCGAAGTTATGTTCATTACAACGGCCAATACGTTGGATACGGTTCCCAGACCGCTGCTGGATCGAATGGAAGTAATTGAGCTTGGTTCTTATACAGATGAAGAAAAGTTGATGATCGCTAAAAATCATCTGCTGCCGAAGCAAATGGCTAAGCATGGCATTAAAAAGACACAGCTGCGTGTTTCTGATGATGCAATTCGAGAGATCGTCCGCTGCTACACCAGAGAGTCCGGTGTCCGTCATTTGGAGCGGAATATTGCAACCATTTGCCGCAAGGCTGATATGCTGCTTTTGAACGAGGATGTGAAGAAAGTCAGCATCAACGGTGGTAATTTGGAAGAATTTTTGGGGATTCGGAAATTCCTGCCTGATCGGATGCCTTCTAAGGATGAAGTTGGCCTGGTTACCGGCCTTGCGTGGACCAGTGTTGGCGGTGAAACTTTGGAAGTAGAAGTAAATGTGATGGACGGTTCCGGTAAACTGGAGCTGACCGGAAACCTGGGCGATGTGATGAAGGAGTCTGCCCATGCAGCCCTCAGCTACATCCGTGCAAATGCGGTACAGCTTTCGGTTGCTCCTGATTTCTACAAGACCAAGGATATCCACGTCCATTTCCCGGAAGGGGCAGTGCCCAAGGATGGCCCCTCTGCTGGTGTTACTGTCTGTACCGCTATGGTATCTGCCTTGACAGGTGTTCCCGTTCGCCGTGATATTGCCATGACCGGTGAGATTTCACTCCGTGGCCGTGTGATGCAGATCGGCGGATTGAAGGAAAAGACCATGGCAGCTTTGCGCCACGGTGTTTCCACTGTCATTATTCCTCAGGATAATCTGCGTGATTTGGAGGAAATCGATCAAACCGTTCGCAATAGCCTGCATTTTGTGACAGCATCTACAATGGATACGGTTTTGCAAACGGCTCTGGTCAGATCCGGTACCACCACAGGGGCGATTATGCCGGAGATCCCCGGAGATTTGAAATCCAAAACCCGTAAACCCAGCATTCGCCAGTGAGGTAGAGATATGAATTTCAACAATGTGGAATTTTTGATTTCTGCAGCAGCACCGAAGGATTTCCCCAAAAACCGTTTGCCGGAAATCGCCTTTGCAGGTAAGTCCAACGTGGGAAAATCTTCCGTTATCAATCGCATTTTAAATCGGAAGAATTTTGCCCGGGTAGGTGATAAGCCCGGTAAGACCATCCATGTCAATTATTTTACCATCGATAAGAAGGCCTATTTTGTGGATTTGCCCGGATACGGCTACGCTAAGGTGTCCCAGTCGGAAAAAGACCGGTGGGGCAAGCTGATGGAGGATTATTTTGCTGCTGGGCGGATCGATCTGGGTGTGCTGATCGTGGACTCTCGCCATGCGCCGACCAATAATGATATTACCATGGCTTCCTGGTTTATCCAGAGCGGATGTCCTTTTGTGGTGGTGGCGAACAAGCTGGATAAGCTGAAAAAGAGCGAAATTGAGCCGAACCTGGCCACCATCCGGGAAGACCTGGAGCTGCCCGAAGATTGTACGGTCATTCCCTTTTCCGCAGAGAAGGGAACAGGCAAGGATGAACTGGTGCGTATGATCCTGGCTGCCGTGAAGGAGTAATTATGATCCTGAAAATTGCCGACTGGGTGTTTGATGTGGATCACGAGACTACGGAAAACGATTCCCGGCAGGAATTGGAAAATCATTGCACCTGCGGCTATTGCCGGAACTTTTATGCGGTAGTTGACAGCGAATATCCAAAGTTACGACCATTTCTGAAACAATTCGGAATTGAAATTGAAGCGCCGGATGAGCTTTTTCCCTATGAACCGATGCTTTATGGTGCAGAATATGCCGTTTCCGGACGAATCATGCACCAAGGAAAGTTGCCGATATCGATCGATGGCCTGACGCTGTCGTTTGAAGCGGTAAGTGACATTAATCACACAATGCAAGGTTCTGTGTTTTACATTTCACTTGGGATCATGGAAATTCCCTGGGTGCTGGATGAACCGATGGAAGAAGTCATTTCTCCGGCCAATGAGCCCTCTTTTCTCAGGAAAATGTGGGGAAACTTTCTTGGCAAAGTGAAAAAAAGCGACTTTACCAGTTAAGGTAAATGACCTCCGAAATTCGGAGGTCATTTTTTGTGAAAATTTATAAAAAATACATATCTATTTTGGTTTTGCTGTGTTATACTGATGTATATTAGACAGGCCGTGGGGTGATGGAATGACACAGCAACATAAAAAATGGGTAGCAGTCATCTCTTTTCTGATTTTTATTCTTTTTTGTGGATTTGTAGGCTATTTCATTGGCGTTCCAATGATTCGTCTGGCCAAAAATCCTGAGCAATTTCAGCAATTGGTGGACTCCTATGGCATCTGGGGCAGGCTTGTTTTTGTGGGGATGGTCGTACTGCAAGTGGTGGTGGCCTTTATTCCCGGCGAACCTATCGAATTGGCGGCCGGTTATGCTTTTGGCTTTGTGGAAGGCTCACTTTTGACTATGGCCGGTATCGTTATTGGCAGCTGGATGGTTTTTGTATTGGTTCGTAAATTTGGGGTCAAGTTGGTGGAAGTTTTTTTCCCTGAAGAGAAGATCCGTCGTTTCTCATTTTTAAAAGATCCGAAAAAATCGGAAACCCTGGCCTTTATTTTTATGTTTTTACCCGGCACCCCAAAGGATTTTTTGAGTTATTTTGCAGGATTGACCCCTTTGACGACGGGAAAATGGCTGCTGATCGTCACAATCGGTCGTATTCCTTCTCTGGTTACGTCAACGGCGACCGGAGCAGCAGCCGGAAAGGGTAACTATGTATTGACAGCTGTCATGGTAGGCGTTATGATACTTGTGACCATTGCAGGAATCCTTTATTACCGTCATATCTGTAAAAAACAGAAAGAAGATCAATAAGAAGTTCTATAACATAAAAAGCGGCACTTCCGGTGGGAAGTGCCGCTTTATCCGATCTATTAGGCGTTCTTGGCCTGCTTCAGCGCCTGGGCCAGCTGATCGGGGCAGGAGGTGGATTTCATACCGCAGGTGGTGCCCTCCAGACGGGCGATGACCGTGTCTACATCCATGCCCTCTACCAGAGAGCCGATGCCCTTCAAATTGCCGTTACAGCCGCCAATGAACTGCACATTTTTTACCTTACCGTTCTCAATATCGAACAGGATCCGCTGAGAGCAGGTGCCGGAAGTTTTATACTCAAACATAGTGGTATTTCCTTTCGTTTTTCTTTCATTATACGACAGAGAAAATCAAATTGCAAGCATGAATATTGCTCGAAAAAATGGTTATCCTATGAGCAAAACCATAGGAGGGAAATCATGGAAAAAGATGAAAAGCAAAAACAGCAGGATCAGCTGGTGGAACTGGGCTCTCAGGTCACGAAGACAGAGAAGGGGAATATCTACACCTTGACAATTATTGGCCAAGTGGAGGGCCACCAGGTAGCGCCGGAAACAGTAAAAACCACAAAATATGAACATATTTTACCCTTGTTGGCCGGGATCGAGGAAAGCGATGAATATGATGGACTTTTGCTGCTGTTAAATACCGTTGGCGGTGATATTGAAGCGGGACTGGCTATTTCGGAAATGATTGCCGGAATGAAAAAACCGACTGTATCCTTGGTGCTGGGGGGCGGGCACTCCATCGGTATTCCCTTGGCAGTGTGTACAAAAAAGTCTTTTATTACGCCCACAGCGAGTATGACGGTTCATCCGGTTCGGATGACCGGAATGGTAGTCGGTGCCCCCCAAACTTTTCGGTATTTTCAGCGTGTGCAAGAGCAGATCGCTGATTTTGTTACTGCAAATTCCCGTATTTCCCGGGAAAAATTTGAAAACTATATGATGGCCACCGGTGAGATTGCGACCGATGTGGGTACGATCTTGTACGGAAAAGAAGCGGTAGCATCCGGATTGATCGACAAGTTGGGTGGGCTGAGTGATGCACTTTCCGCCCTGCATAAGATGATCGATTTACGGAAAAACCGGAAATAATTTTTTCTTTGGGGTGGAAATCCCCATACTTTTGTGCTATTATAAGAAGAAGAATTTGGAAAGGAGGGTCAGTGAATGGGCGGAATAATACGGTGTATTCTCTACGGCGTTGTTTTGGGATTTTCAGCCTTTACGCCGGTATCGGAATCTGCACACCGAATGCTCTTTCCGATGCTGCTGAAATCAGAGTTGTATCGTCCGTTGCTGTCCCTTTTTGTCCATGGTGGTGCGTTGGGGGCGTTGCTGTTGCTCTATTGGCAGCGGATCAGCCACCTGTATCAGCAAATGCGTTTGGTTTCTCTTCCACCAAAGCGGCGGAAGCGGCCACCGGATGTAGCAGCGATTTTAGACGCCAGAATCGTATTGACTGCCGCAGTGCCTGCGTTGCTGGGTGCTTTTTTATCCGGTTGGATCGGCAATTTGACAGCAGAGTTGTTTACCATTGCGCTTATGCTGATGATCAGCGGTATTGCCGTATATCTGCCGGATTATTTACCGGGTGGAAATCGGAAAGCCCGCTCTATGCTGCCTTTGGAAGGAGTGCTGCTGGGGGTATGTGCCGGCTGCTCGGTCATTTGCGGATTATCTGCGCTGGGCTTGATGTTGGCGTTGGGACTTCTGCGTAAATTTGACCGTAGCTATATTCTGGATATTTGCCACTTAATTGCCGGGGTGCTGCTTTGCGGTATGCTGGTGGTTGATTTGGTGCAAGTATTCATTTCCGGTTTTTCCGGTTTGTCCTTTTCGTATTTGCTGATCTGCCTGCTATCAGCGGCAGCTGCTTTTGGCGGCGGTATCGGTGCAATTTTGACCATGCGGTTTTTGGCTGTAAAAACGGGTTTTACCGGTTTCGCATTTTATAACTGGGGCATTGGCCTGTTTGCATTTATTTTTTACCTAATTCTTTGATAGGGGGATACATAATGGCACAGAGAAAGAAGCGACCCGATTTTCAGGAGCGTACAAGTGGTTCAGCCAAGGGCAGCGCCTCCACAAAACGATCGGAAAAAGGTAAGAAAGGGAAGGAAAAGTCTTCCAATATTCCCACCCGGTTGATCTCATCCGGGATCCTGGCAGTAGCATTTCTTCTGCTGCTGGTGATCGCCATACAGCCGGAGGGCGGCCTTTTTATGGAGTTTTTCTATGACCTGATTCGGGGCTTAGTGGGACAGGTGGCTTTTTATGTGGCTGTTCCCGGATTGCTGCTGATGTTTGTGATCCATGCCTTTTCCAGAAACAAACCCATCATGATGCGTAGTATCTGCCTAGGTGTGTTTTTGCTTTGCTGTGGATGTATTGCACACTGGTGGTGTGTGTGCGCACTGGATGTTGCCCCCAGCTTGGGTTCCGGATTGGACTGTATTGTTGATCTGTTTGAAGGCGGTGTTGACGGCACCACTGGTGGTGTGATCTGCGGCGGCTTGACAGAGCTACTGCTGTTGGTCTTTAACAAGATTCTGACACTGATCATTTTGGTGTTTGCTGCATTGCTGACGTTGATGGCAACTTTCCAGCTGACCATCCCCAGTATTGTGCGTGCCATTCAAAACCGTCCTCGCGCACAATGGGAGGAAGAGGAAGAAGAAGGTCCGGAGCCGGCAGAAGTAGTTGTCAATCACTTGGCAAATAAGCGGATTGAATATGTGGAAAACAAGCGCCGCCGCCAGGATGCACGGGCTATGCTGGAGCGTGAAGCAGAAGATATTCCTCCCATCGAAGAGGAAGAACAAATTACAAAGCGGCGTAGAAAGACGATGGGGCGTGCAGAAGAGATGCTGTCCCAGATCGAAGAGGAGTATCCTTCCGCACCCAAGAAGAAAAAAGCAGTTCCTCCGCTGGATGATACCATCTTCTCCTATGGAGATGGTATGCCGCAGGAAAACGGGGCAGAAGATCATACAGGAGAAATGCCGGAGCTGGATATGAATGATCTTCCGGTGCAGTTTTCCCAGCGGGAGCCTGTTGGGGCAGAGGAACGTCCTATGATGACTGCACAGGAAACAGCAGACTCTGCAGCGCAGGTGGCTCAGGAAATTGCAGAAAATGAGGCTGCGCCCAAGCAGGAATATTCTTTCCCTCCCATTGATCTTTTGAAAGCCGCTGTCGGCGGCAGTGTGGACAGTACTGCTGAAATGCGGGAAAATTCCAATCGCCTGAATGAAACATTGGCCAGCTTCCGCATTGAAGCACATATTATCAATGTGACTCGTGGCCCCAGTGTGACCCGTTATGAGGTGGAACTGGACAAGGGTGTTCGCCTGAACAAATTGACAACCATTGCAGACGATATCGCCCTGAGCTTGGGCGCTACCGGCGTTCGTATTGCAGCTGTACCGGGACGTATTTCTGTGGTTGGTATTGAAGTGCCGAACCGTGCTGTGACCACCGTTTCCCTGCGTGAGGTCATTGACTCCGATGAATTCCGCAATGCCAAATCCAAAACCTCTTTCTCCGTGGGTAAGGATATCAGCGGCAATTGTATCGTGGGCAATATTGCGAAACTTCCTCATATGCTGATCGCCGGTACCACCGGTTCCGGTAAGTCCGTGTGTATGAATTCCATCATCATTTCTCTGCTGTATAAGGCCAGCCCCGAGGAAGTAAAACTGATCATGGTCGACCCCAAAATGGTGGAGTTAGGCATTTACAATTCCATTCCTCATTTGCTGATCCCTGTTGTTACCGATCCGAAGAAGGCTGCCGGTTCTTTGCAGTGGGCGGTTACAGAAATGATGCGCAGATACAAGGCGATGAGCGATGCAGGTGTCCGTGATCTGGAATCTTATAACACGATTATGGAATCTGAGGGCGGCAAGAAATTACCTCAGGTGGTGGTCATCATCGACGAGCTGGCTGACTTGATGTTGGTTGCTGCAAAGGAAGTGGAAGAGTCCATTTGCCGTATTGCACAGATGGGCCGTGCTTCCGGAATTCACTTGATCATTGCTACCCAGCGTCCGTCTGCCGATGTGATCACCGGTTTGATGAAGGCCAATATTCCCTCCAGAATTGCATTTGCAGTAGCATCTGCTATGGAGTCGCGTATTATTTTGGATACTCAGGGTGCAGAAAAACTGGTGGGCAAGGGTGATATGCTCTTTGCACCCATTGGCAGCGGCAAACCTCTACGTGTGCAGGGCTGTTTTGTCAGTGACGGGGAAGTGGAAGCGGTGACTTCCTATGTTAAGGAGCACTTCAATACCGATTACGACGATGCGATTCTAAAAGACATCGAAAAGCGTGCTACTCAGGCAGGTGCTTCCGGCGGCAAGGGAGCGGTATCTGCATCTGATCCCGAGCCAAATGATGGAGAGCTGGAAGGCGATGAGATGCTGCCAGCTGCTGTGGATGTGATTCTGGAAACGGGACAGGCATCTGTTTCCATGCTTCAGCGACGTCTGAAACTGGGTTATGCCCGGGCTGCTCGTATTGTGGATGAAATGGAAGAAAAAGGCATTGTAGGTCCTTTCCAGGGGAGCAAACCCAGAGCCATCCTCATCACGAAAGAGCAATGGCAGTCCATGCGTGGTGGTTCCTCAGAAGGCTTTGACGATGACATTCCCTTTGATGAAGGCGTACCGGAAGAACTGGATTAATGATAAAAAGCCGGCTGAGTTTACTCAGGCGGCTTTTTTGTAGCATATCTTGACAGATTGTGTTATAATACCCCTAAAACAATTTCAGGAGGAAAAATCCATGGGTATTGTGGTCATTGGCGCAGTTTTTGTTGATATTAAGGGGTATCCGGAAGCGGCGTTTATTCCAACGGGCCGTAATGCAGGCCGCATTGAACAGATCCACGGTGGCGTGGCACGAAATGTGGTGGAGGATATTGCAAACTGTGAGTTGCGGCCTACCTTTGTAGGATTGGTAGACAATTCTGCCATTGGTACAGATGTTATCCGTAAACTCAAGACCCACAAGGTCAATACAGATTATGTCCGTGCTACAGAAGATGGCTTGGGCACTTGGCTGGCGGTTTTTGATAACGACGGTGATGTGTTTGCCTCTATTTCCAAGCGGCCGGATCTGACACCGATTTGTGATATTTTGGACGAAAAAGGCGATGAAATTTTTGCCAATGCCGACAGTGTTATTGTGGAAATCGATATGGACAAGTCCATTATCAAACGGGTATTTAAATTGGCGGAAAAGCATCAGAAAAAAGTGTATGCCGTGGTGTCCAACATGAGCATTGCACTGGAACGCCGTGACTTTTTGCAGAGAGTGGCTTGCTTTACCTGTAATCAGCAGGAGGCTGGTTTGTTGTTCTATGATGATTATACAACATACAGCCCGGCGGAAATGGAAAAGGAGTTGGCTCGAAAGGTGGGATTTGCAAAAATCCCTGCAATGATCGTCACCATGGGCGATAAAGGCGCCGTGTATGCTGACTTGGAGGGCAACTCCGGATTTGTGCCTGCTCGAAAAGTGGCTGTCAACGACACCACGGGCGCAGGAGACGCTTTCTGTGCCGGTGCATCCATCGGAATGACCTATGGAAAAACCATGGCTGAAGCCTGTCAGATCGGCTCTCAGCTGGCAGCCTCTGTTGTTGTTACCTCGGAAAATGTCTGTCCTCGTTTCCAACCCAGAGAGTTGGGACTGGATATGGACATCGAGGATTAAGTATGGTAAAAAACCTGACCTCATTTGACGAATGCCGCATTTTTATTGCAGATTTTTCTGAAGACCCTCACATGGGTTTTGAAAAGGAAGAAGGTTCTAACAGCGCCCCGGAAGCACTCCGGGGTGCAGCTTTATTCTTTGGAAACGAAGATCACGCCGTACAGGCCGGGACCCAGGTGGGCGCCGACGGTAGGCCCGACCTGTTGCCGCCGAGTGACGGCAATCCCTTTCTTTGCAAGGGCTTCTTCCAGTTTTTCGCTGTTTTCAAATCCCATGGTGGTCATTGACCAGATAGGGAAGTGGGGGTCAATTTCATAGGATGCAGCCTTTGTGACGATGGTGCTGATTGCCCGTCCCAAACCGATGGCCTTTGCAATGCTGTCCACCCGGCCATCGTCGGTGATGGTCAGAATTGGCTTGATATTGGCAATATCACCGATCAGGGCGGCGGCTGGGCCGATCCGTCCGCCACGGCGCAGGTATTCCAGGGTATCTAATCCAGCAAAAACATGGATCCGATCACGGAAATTCTGGCACTTTTCGGCAATTTCTGCACCAGTGCAACCACTGGTTGCTAATTGGTGGGCATAAAGTACCATCATATGTAAACAATGGGTTGCAGATTTGGTGTCCACAATGTAAATAGCGTCGTAGTCCACCATTTCTTTTGCCATGCAGGCGGTCTGATAAGTACCGCTGAGGGCAGAGGAAAGGCAGAGATAAACCAGTTCTTCTCCGCTATCTTTGACCTTTTCAAAAATGTCGATAAAGCTCTGGGGAGAGGGTTGAGCAGTTTTCGGAAAATCCTGCACAGCAGGCAGCAATTCATAGAACTGGTCGGGATTGAGATTAACGCCATCTAAGTATTCCTTGTTATCCAGGGATACAGCGATTGGCAGGAAATAGTCGTGCAGATTTTCCTCCCGGCAGTCGCAGGAGGAGTCAATCATAATTTTTGTCATGTTGATACCTCTTTTTATTTCAGTTGATAGCCAGAAGCACTGATTTTTTCCACAATACGAATAAATGCAGCGGTGTCTTCCGGTCCGATGATTTCTTCAATGGAACGGGCTATGGACATGGAACTGTCGTGGACCTTCAAAAAATCATCCAGATTTTTGCGGCAGCAGCGAATATAGACAATGCGCTGATCGCCCTCCAGGCGACAACGTTCCAGCAGTCCTTTTTGTTCCAAAGCGTTAATGGTTCGGTTTACCTGGGATTTGAGCATTCCGGTGCAGGCGATGATCTCTTTCACAGAAAGAAGACTTGATTCGTTGTTTTGAAACTGCTCATACAGCTGCAGCATGATAATGGATTCGTTATAAGATAATCCCTTTGTAAAACGAGAATTCTTTAAAATACCTGACAGCTTCACCCAGGATTGGAGCAGAGCGGTGGTTTGACTGTTCGTTTCCATATTTGACCTCCGAAAGTTCACAAAGTGAACGAACGGATTATAGCACAGAAAAATAGATCCGTCAATAGGGGAAAAGAAAGGCCAAAACAGAGGGAATTTCCATTGCATAATATGTGTTTATGCGATATAATAAAAGAAAAAGGAAAACGGGAGGATCCCATGAGTCGAGAGCAGAAAACGAAAAAAACCATAGGGTTTGCCCAAGGGTTAGCGATTGTTGTTGGTATGATCATCGGTTCCGGCATTTTCTTAAAGCCCGGGATCGTACTGAAGGATGCAGGGAATCCAATGTTTGCCCTGATCGCCTGGGTCTTGGGTGGCGTTGTTACCCTGGCATCGGCACTCTCCATTGCAGAGATCGCCTCTAACATTCCCAGAGCCGGCGGTTTATATGTTTATTTGCAGGAGATCTATGGTGAAAAAGTCGGATTTTTGCTGGGTTGGGTACAGTCGGTGATCTCTTACCCGGCATCCATTGCAGCCCAGGCCATTGCCTTTGCGGTATATGCCAATTATTTTGTTCCGATGGGAGAGGGGATGCAACGGCTGCTGGCCATTGGTGTGATGCTTTTGCTGCTTGGACTGAATATCCTCTCCACACATTATGGTGGTGTTATTCAGCTGGTGGCCACGGTTGGAAAACTGGTACCTGTGGTGGCTATCTTGGGAATTGGACTGCTCCATGGGCAAGAAGCCGGTGCATCCGGTCTTAGCAGCGGTTTGATCGGCGATGCAGGAGCGGCAGTTTTGGGTACGCTTTGGGCCTATGATGGCTGGATCGGTGTGACCAATATGGCTGCAGAAATGAAGGATCCTAAGAAAAATCTTCCTCGGGTCATTTTTATTGGTATTTCTGTCGTAATTGTTGTATATGCGCTGTTCAATATTGTGCTGTTCAACCTTTTACCCGCTGACCAGTTGGCCAATTCTGCTACAGCCGGTGCAGATGTGGCTGTGGCACTGTTCGGTTCGTCCGGTGCGGCTTTCCTGACCGCTGGAATTCTGGTTTCTGTATTTGGGGCACTCAACGGCTATCTGATGACCGCAGCCCGTGTGCCGCAGGCCATGGCACAGGAAAATTTGCTGCCAATGAGCCGTGTTTTGGGGAAGATCCATCCCAAATTTGGCACACCTGCCAATGCACTGATCATGCAGGTGGCACTGGCCGGGGTTTATGTTCTGTCTGGATCGTTTAATGCGCTGACAGATCTGCTGATATTTGTGCTTTGGATCTTTTTTACACTGGGTGTATTCGGTGTTTTTCGGATGAGAAAAGCCGGTCGGGTGGACATGGAGGGATACCGTGTGCCCCTGTATCCCATTACACCCGTGATCGGTATTGTGGGAAGCGTTTTTATTTTGGGAAGCACCATCTTATCTGATCCACTGCGATCCTTCCTGGGCATTGGTATTACGCTGCTGGGACTTCCCGTCTATTATTGGTTGAGAAAACATAAAAAAGGAGAGAAATAGAGCAGATATGACACATAACCATGCACAGCGCCATCAGCAACGAAGCCTTCTGATGGCCAATGAGCCAATTCCGCGATTGGTTTTTAAAATGGCGATTCCTACCATCGTTGCATTCCTGATCAATTCCATTTATTCCTTGGCAGATACCTATTTTGTCAGTCAGTGGAGTAATGATCCTGTGATTTCAGAGGCTGCAACTGCAGCAGTGTCTGTAAACTCTGCCCTGGACCAGCTGATCATGATGTGTGGTTCCATGCTGGCCGTGGGTGCAAATAGCTATATCGCCCGCCTGCTGGGAGAGGGAAAACGGGAGAAAGCAAGCAATGTGCTGTCTACGTCCTTTTTCCTGGCCTTTGGCATCGGTGCATTGCTAACGGTGATCGGTCTTAGCTTTATGAACCCAATGGTTCGGCTGCTGGGAGCAAAAGATGCCATGTGTGAGCAGTTTGCAGCGGATTATGCCACCTATGTGCTTTTGGCAGCACCATTGATGGCATCTTCTTTTGTAATGAATCAGTGCCTGCGCTCGGAGGGCAGTGCCACCTTGAGTATGATCGGCATGGGTGCCGGTGGTGTGATCAACTGTGTTCTGGATCCCATCTTTATCATTGGTATGGATATGGGCGTTGCCGGCGCATCTATCGCAACGGCAATCTCAAAACTCATCAGTTTTGTGATCCTGGTATTTCCTTATATTACCCGACGCAGCATGCTCCAATTGTCCATCCGGAATATTCGGATCAACAAGGATATCATTTCCGAGATCGTGGCCGTGGGTTCCTCTTCCATGTTCCGCAGCGGCCTGGCAGTCTTGGCCGGTATCCTGCTGAACCAGGAAGCTGCTCGCATCGGCGGCAATGCACTGCTTTCCAGCATTGGTATCAGCACAAAAGTAATGTTGTTCCCCTTTAGTATTATTTTGGGTTTCGGAAGCGGTTTCCAGCCTGTGGCCGGATTTAACTGGGGGGCAAAGCTATATGATCGGGTGAGAGAAAGCTATCGCTTTTGCTCCATCGTAGCCATTGTCGGATCGGTCATTATGGCGACAGGTTTGGCTGTTTTTGCAGACAAGATCGCAGGTTTATTTGGTTCTACAGGAGGGGATATGCACCAATACGGAACACTATGCATCCAACTGCAGTGTCTGGCATTGCCCATTCATGGCTGGGTAGCAGTGGTGAATATGCTCTGTGCAGGTTTGGGTCGGGCAAAGGATGCTTTCTTGCTGGCTACAGCTCGGCAGGGAACGTGCTTTATTCCGATTTTGTATCCGCTGGTCTATTTCTTTGGAGCCAACGGCGTTGTGGCAGTTCAGGCGGTGGCTGATGTGCTGAGCCTGGTTTTGGCCATTCCCATCGCCATTTTGGTTACAAAAGCTATTGGCAAAGCCAAAGAGCAAAACATGCTTTCAGCGGTTTAATGACTTGACAGGGATGCTATAATAGTCAATGAGAGGAGGTGTGTATTTGGAAAATGTCAAAATCCTTGCCACGAATCGGGAAGCCAGGCATGAGTATTTCATTGAAGAAGAAATGGAAGCAGGTATCGAATTGGTTGGAACAGAAGTAAAGTCTGTTCGTGCCGGCACTTTAAACCTGAAAGATGCCTGGTGTGGTATAAAAAACGGTCAACTTCTGATCAATCAAATGCACATCTCACCCTATGATCATGGCAACCGATTTAATGTGGATGCCCATCGTCCCAGAAAACTTCTGATGCACAAGCGGGAGATCATGCGGCTTTTTGGCAAAGTCAAGCAGGATGGCTATGCGCTGATCCCTTTGTCTGTGTACCTGAAGGGAAGCCTTGTAAAGGTGAAGGTTGGCTTGTGCAAGGGTAAAAAATTACATGATAAAAGACAGGCCGAAGCGGAACGGGACGCTAAGCGTCAGATCCAGCAGGCCATGAAGGAGAGATATTAACAATGAATCCCACTTTTAAGATCACCATGGAAAACGGCGGCGTCATTGAGGGCGAACTGTACCCCGAAAAGGCACCCCAGAGCGTTTACAATTTCATCGACCTGGCCAATCATAATTTTTATGATGGATTGATCTTCCACCGTGTTATCTCCGGATTTATGATCCAGGGCGGTTGCCCTGATGGCACCGGTATGGGTGGCCCCGGCTATTGCATCAAGGGTGAGTTTTTCTTCAACGGCATTAAAAATGATTTGAAGCATAAGCGTGGCGTTTTGTCCATGGCTCGTTCTCAGTCGCCCAATAGTGCAGGCAGCCAGTTCTTTATTATGCATCAGGATGCTAAGCATCTGGATGGCCAGTATGCAGCCTTTGGTAAGGTCACTTCCGGTATGGATGTGGTTGATGCCATCGCCGCCACCAAGACCGGGATGCAGGATCGGCCTGTAGCACAGCAGAAGATCGCTTCTGTTACCGTGGATACCCACGGGGAAACTTATCCCGAGCCCAACAAGCTGCCTGATCCTTACGGCAGATTTTAAAAGACAGAACCTCCCCCTTTCGGGGGAGGTGTCCAAATTCTCTATCTGGGGCCGTCCTGGTTTCGACGGGGGTAGTGAGGCTGGAATAGCGGGCCGTGGCGCCTGACCACGATAAAACGGGTACTTTTTAAAATTAACTGACAACAATACTGTTGCTCTGGCTGCCTAATTAGGCACCCATCCGCCCCGGAAGGTCTACGAGCCGGGCTCGGGTGTGATTTGAGTAGAGAA
>CAZPJH010000008.1:0-36719 GCA_964586875.1 uncultured Oscillospiraceae bacterium | reverse complement strand
TCATCACCAGCATCAATCCGCCGATCATCAGCGCATAGTACAGCAGCATGGTAACGGTGGAATTATCCTCGGTAATGGGAGTATCCACATCCACGCCCTTTGCGTGCAATTGCTTGGCCAGCTCCATCTTGTCGCCGCCACTGGGCAGGCCGGCGTAATAAGCCTGCTGCTCTTTTGCCGGTTTGGCTGCTTCGTCCTTGGTCAGATAAATGATCCGGTCATATTTGATGATCGCTTCTGCAATATTCTCACCATTTACATCGTCCATAAACTGTGAAAAAGTCATCTCTTTATACTGACTGTTGGTAATGGAGCGGTAAATGCCGGTGACCAGCAGCACCAGTGCCAGCGCAATGACCAGCATGGGAAGCAATCTGGCCTTGGGCTTTTTGTCGTCAGGTTTATTGTTTTTGGGGTTGTTGTTGCCATTGGGTTCCACGGGACATTCGCCTCCTTGATTTAAAACAGGTTTATTTATAGATTATACCACAAATTGTGATCGCTTGCAATGAATGATTTTCGGCAAATGCGTTAACAAAGTGTAAATTCCCCCATGAAATGAGGGAATTTGCCTAAATCAGTCGGTTCCTTTTGTACGGAATAGCTGGGCGTAATCGTCTTTGTTGCCGTAAAGCCGGGCACATAGCGTTTCATAGTCCCACTGCTCCAGCAAGGTAGGCAATCCGGAGAACAGGTTGGTGCCCAATCCCAGCCGATCCCCTTCAATGGTGCAGCCCATGGCAGCCAACGTAGTTGGGAACAGGTCGATCGCACAAAATTCCCGATTTTTGGATGCGGTGGTGTGGGCAGCAGAATTGATAAAGCAGTTGTATACCCGTCGAATATGGTTCTGTTCTACATTGCGTTCAAAATAGCCGTTATCCATGGAGTTATGATCACCCACGATGACGATGGTGGTGTTTTCATAATAGGGCTGCTGTTGCAGCCATGTCACAAACGCCGCCACCTGACGGCTGGAGCAGGAGATCACGTTATCATACTGCTCTTCATACACATTTTCACAGTAAGGGCAAAGGTGGCCGCCCACATGGTGGGTATCAATGGTCATCATGGTAAATGCAAAGGGCCGATCCTGTGCAGCGATCTTGGTCAACTCCTGCTTGGCATATTCAAATAAATAGTAGTCCTCCATGCCCCACCAATTGTCCCAATATCCAGGCCCGACAATGCCATCGTTGGGTGCCGTATAAACATCATAGACCTTGTCTACGCCGTGGGCAGAATACAGCAGACCCGTATCTCCGAAAGCAGCACTGGAGCCCAACATAAAGGCCTGATAATAGCCGTTTTCATGGAGAATGTCTGTCAAAGTGGTCAGGCCCGGCAAAAAGCTGCCATCTTCACTGGTTTCATTGGGACTGACGATGGGCACCAGAGGCACACCGCCGTTCTGGGCCACCAGAGAGCCGATGGTCCAAGTCGCACCGGTGGTCTGGCGGAAGCCGCCCACACCTTCGTGCTCGGAGAAATTGATGTTGTCTTTTGCCAGATCATACAGTTCCGGGATCAGATTATGCTCCACGCCGCCGCCCAATTCTTTGGACAGGAAGGTAGACTCCATAGACTCCAACACGATATACACCAGATTCCTTTTCTCTTCCGGGAAGGTGATGAGGGTATCATCAGGATCCTGATAGTAGTCTTCGTAAATATTGAAGCCATTATGAATATTGATCAGATATTCCACCAATTGGGAATCAAAAGCTGCATACACCAGTGCCGCAACACCCAGCATACACAGTGCGATGGATGCCATCCAAGTCTTTACCCCGGTCTTTCGCAGCAACATCAGCGTCAATGCAAGCATTGCGCCCCAAACCAGAACCGCAGGGAGCAGTCCCTCCAGAATATACTGCCACAACAGCGTACTGGAACTGCCAGACAGATTGGACGTCAGCGTAAAAATAATGGAATCAAAATTCGTGTGTCCATAGATGCGGATATACCACAAGTCCGCAAACAGCAGCACCACTGCCAAAAATAAAAACGCAAAAACAGGGATCAGCCACCGGGATAATCCTTTTTTTGCAGATGATGGGAATTTTTTCATAACAAGCCTCCTTTTGCTATCGGTCATTATACTGCCCCGGGTTTAAAAAATCAATCTTCTTTCCGGCAATACCCGATCAATTCATAAAATCATAATACTTTTTCATTTTTTTGCGCTGTATGAAAATTTCGGTTGAGAAACGGTGAAAATTCTGATACAATAAAAAAAATATTTGCTGAATTGGAGTGCATATATTATGAAAGAAGATCGCCGCCGTCCCAACGGCAATTTCAGACCCGAGCGCAGCGAAAGAAGAGAACGTCCCCTGCGTACCGCCTACGAAGTTCGTCCCGAACCCAAAGAAGAAGTGGAAGGCCAGCTGGAAGGCAGAAATGCCCTGCAGGAAGCATTGCGTGCCGGCCGCACCATCGACAAGGTCTTTATCGCCGCCGGCGATACCGACAAGGGCTTGCAGCGACTGGCTGCCGAGGCAAAGGACGCCGGTGCTGTGGTCGTCCCCGTAGACCGCCGGAAGCTGGATAATATGAGCTTTACCCGCAGCCATCAGGGGGTCATCGCCCTGACCGCCGCCCACGAATACGCCACCATCGATCAGATGCTGGAGCAGGCCGCTTCCCGTGGCCAAGCCCCGCTGCTGGTCATCTGTGACGAATTGACCGATCCTCACAATCTGGGTGCCATCATGCGTAGTGCCGAATGTGCCGGTGCCCACGGTGTTATCATCCCCAAACGCCGCAGTGTGGGTCTGACCGCTACCGTAGCCAAGGCTTCCGCCGGTGCGATGGAATACATGATGGTAGCTCGTGTCACCAATATCAACACCACCATTGCCGAGCTGAAGGAAAAGGGTGTGTGGGTGTTCGGCACCGCCGCTGAAGGCTCCATTCCCATGTACAAAGCCAATCTGACTGTGCCCACCGCCATTGTTATTGGCAATGAAGGCGACGGCATGAGCCCTCTGGTACGCAAAAACTGCGATGTGATGCTGTCCATCCCCATGCAGGGCAGCATTTCTTCCCTGAACGCTTCTGCAGCCGCTTCTATTTTGCTCTACGAAGCCGTTCGCCAGCGTCTGGGATAATCTCAAACCAACGATTATTGAAAAGGAGGGTCGTCTGTGGACCAAGAGAAAAAAGAATATACCCTGGACGACCTGGAGGATATCATTCGAGAGTACAGCAGCAAGCCTTCTGCGTCCAATCCCCCTCGGGAAGAAAGCCGCCGTTTGGGAGATACCCGACCGCTGGGCAAGCCCACATCATCGGACGCCGCCTTGCACGACACGAAACCTTTATCCGATCCGGATGAGGATGT
Source organism: uncultured Oscillospiraceae bacterium (assembly GCA_964586875.1). GTDB lineage: Bacteria > Bacillota > Clostridia > Oscillospirales > Oscillospiraceae > Faecousia. The sequence continues at coordinate 33,373 of CAZPJH010000008.1, read as the reverse complement.
TCGGGTCTATACGCCTTCCCGTTCCAAAGAAAAAAAATCCGCCGCTCCCTACACCACCAATTGGGAGCCGGAATACGACAGGCCTATGGGCGAATATGTTCCCCAGGAACCAATCATTTTCCCCACCAAAAAGCATCCCAAAAAATTAGAAGAAACCGCCCAGCAGCAATATGAACAGCTGAACGATTCCACCCTGTCCCAGCTGCGCGCAGGGATCCTGCTACATCTGATCCTGTTCTTTGCAGCCGCCGGCACTGCCTTTTTGTATCACCAGGTAGACGGGCAGAAAATGAAATTTATGATCCTGGGACAGGTACTGGTATTGCTGCTGTCGGCGTTGGTGGGCTATAAACGCCTGCTGGACGGAGTAACGGACATGTTCCACCGAAAATTCCGGCTCAACAGCCTGCTGGTCGTGACGCTGGTGGTATGCTGGATCGATGGTCTTCTGTGCCTGAAAAGTCTGCGTTTACCCTTCACCGCCATTTTCTCTCTGCAAATGCTGATGGCTCAATGTGCCCAATATCAGCGTCTGCAAACCAAGCTCAGCCAGCTGGACACCCTGCGTAAAGCATCGGATCTGTCCGCTGTGGTCAAATATTCCAACTATTACAAAAATCAGCCTGCCTATCAGGCCGTCCAACGGCAACCGCAGAATTGGAATTTGGATATGGAAGACTCCGGCCCGGAAAAACGGCTGTGTTTCTATGGACTGACAGTGGTGGCTCTGGGTGCCCTGCTGGCTCTGGCCACCGCCCTGCTCTACGGAGCGGCGGAAGGTGTCCGTGTATACGCCGCCGCTCTGCTGGCTGCTCTGCCGGCCACCGCTTTTATTTGCTTCCAGCGTCCTTTGTCCACCCTTGAAAAGCGGATGCACAAGTTGGGAACGGTGCTGCTGGGCTGGAAGGGCGTTCAGCACATTGAAAAACAGGGCTATTATCCTCTGTCCCACCAGGATCTGTTCCCTTCCAACCATGTAAAGCTTAACGGTGTCCGTTTCTACGGCGAGCGTAACCCCAACACCGTGGTATCCTATGTATCCGCACTGATGAAAGCGGACGGCGGTTCCTTATCCGGCCCATTTGAGCAGTTACGTTCTTCTCGAAACGCCCGGATCTGCAAAGTAGAGGATCTGACCAGCTATCCCGGCGGTGTAGGCGGCCAGATCGATGGTTTGTCCGTCATTGCCGGCACCCTGGAATTTATTGAAAATATGGGTGTGGAGCTGTCGGAAGTGTCCCGGATCCCCCACGCTGTCTATGCCGCAGTCAATCAGAGCCTGTGTGCAGTGTTCGCCGTGAATTTCTCCCGTTCCAAATCCTCTGCTGCCGGTTTGCGGACATTATGTGACAGCAGTCACATTCATCCCATTTTGGTAGACTGTGACTTTGCCATGACAGACCTGTTTCTGGAGCAAAAGCTAGGTGTGGATACCCGTCGGATGCAGTTTCCGGACTGCATGACCCGGGTCACACTGGCGCAAAAAGAACCTGCCGCCGATGCCCCTATCATTGCCCTGACCACCCGAGATGGCCTTGCCCAACGGGCTTTCGCCGTTACCGGCGGTGCAGCACTGCACGCAGCCTGGCGATACGGCGCAGCCGTGCATATGCTGGGCGGCACCATCGGCTTTATCACCGTGGCATTGCTGGCGCTAAAAGGTGCTATGATGCTGCTGACCCCCTATAATCTGCTGCTGTATAGCTGCGTATGGATGATCCCGGGGCTGTTGGTATCCGAATGGACCAGAAATGTGTAAGTAAAGATCGCGTTGCAACACTGCAACGCGATCTTTTTTCTTCAGAACGATTTAATAGTACTGCTTCATCTCTTTTTTGGCCTGCTCCATCTCCGTTTTCAGCTCTCTGGCACTCATTCGCAGCGCACCGCTACGCAGCGCGCCCAGCTGCACCAGCGCATCGGAGGTAGCCACTCTCAAATTATAATTGGTACCGATCTGCGCCACCAGCGATTCAATATAGCTGTCCCCGGTTTCATTTTCCCTGGTGTAGACTACCTGAATATTGTGATGCTGCACCTTTTCCCCCGGATTTCCCTTGACCTTGTAGCCGTCAAACACCACTACAATACGCGTTTTCCGAAATCCGGCAAAATTGCTCAGTTCGTCGCAAAGCATTTTTCGAGCTGAAGCGAGATCCTCTTTGGCAATGGCCGCCAGTTCCTCCCAGGCAAATATAATATTGTATCCGTCCACGATCAGATATTGCTGTTTCACCGGGCGGATCACCGTGCGCTCCTGAGCCATCTGCTCCCTGGCCGGACGATAAAGGGTGGTGATCTGAGGTCCAAACTCCCGCAGCATGATTTTTTCCAACGTCCGGTCGTCGGTATCGAGATTGCGGTGGATCACCTCCGGTGCTCCGACAGTCTTCAGGCAGCTTTCCAGGTGCATATATTCGCTGACCTGATCCCATTTAACGGTAAATCCTGCGCCGTGAGCGCAAAAAACAGAGTCGGCTGTGTTTTCCAAATCACTTTCCGGATCATAGCCCCGGGAAGCGATGGCCTGCTGAGGATCATGACAGGGCTTGTATCCCTCCAGAGCGATCTGCAATTGCCCTCGCCCCTGCGTATAGGCCGCCACCTGCTGTGGATAATCCCCCAATTGTGCCGCAGGCAGGATCCCCCGAAGGGTGGAGCGGTCGCCCTGTGGGACCGGCGGATCAAAACTGCCGCATCTCCCCCGAATATCGGTAATCGCTCTGCCGATCTGCTCCGTAGGAACGGTCAGTTGAAAGCGATACCAAGGTTCCAGCAGGATCGATCGGGCCTGCATCAGCCCCTGCCGAATGGCACGGTAGGTAGCCTGCCGAAAATCGCCGCCCTCCGTGTGTTTCAAATGGGCACGGCCGGACACCAGCGTGATCTTCATATCGGTGATCGGTGCGCCGGTGAGGACTCCACGATGTGCTTTCTCCGCCATATGGGTCAGGATCAGGCTTTGATAATTGCCCTCCAGCAGATCCGCAGGGCAGGTGGATTCATATACCAGACCACTCCCCTCCGGAAGCGGTTCCATCAAAAGGTGAACTTCCGCATAGTGGCGTAGAGGTTCAAAATGGCCCACACCTTCTACCGGTGCTGCAATCGTTTCTTTATAGAAAATTCGTCCACTGTCCAAAACCACATCAAATCCGAACCGTTCTTTGACAAGGCTTCGGAAGATTTCCAATTGTACTTTGCCCATGATCTGAATGCTGATCTGCCCATCTTCCCAAGTCAGATGCAGCATGGGATCTTCTTCCTCCAACTGTCGCAGCAGAGGCAAGACCACAGTGCCGTCCTTTCCTGCCGGCAACCCCACCCGATAGGTCATGACTGGCTCCAGCACCGGCTGAGGGGTGTCCACAGCCGCTCCCAGGCCTTGTCCGGCATAGGTGTGGCTCAAACCTGTCACTGCCGCCAACTGGCCGGAGAAAAGCACCTCGGCAGTGGTGAATTTCTCTGCAGAATACAGCCGCAGTCCGGTTATTTTTTCTTCTATCTTTTCCCCTTTGGGGTCAGTATAGCACATCATGCTTCGTACACCCAGGCATCCGCCGGTGACCTTCAGCCACGTCAGCCGATTGCCCTGGGGATCACGGGATATCTTATATACCCGGGCGGAAAAAGGCACTGCATAGGCCGGGTACGGCTGATATTGGGTCAACAATTGCAGCAGCTGCGATACCCCTTCCAGCCGCAAAGCCGACCCAAACAAGCAGGGAAAGATCCGCCGCGCACCGATCAGATCCCGTACATTGGCCTGCGTGACCGTTCCTGTTTCCAGATAAGTTTCCAACAGCGCCTCATCACACAAAGCCACCGCTTCCATGATCTGTTCTCTGGGCTGCCCAAAATCAATACATCCGCCCCCAAATTCCTGCTGAAGCTGCCTCAACAGCTTTTCCCGATCCGTTCCGGGCAGATCCATTTTATTGATAAACAGGAAGGTAGGCACACCGTATCGCTCCAACAGCTTCCACAATGTCAGCGTATGCGCCTGAATGCCATCTGTACCGCTGATGACCAAAACGGCACTGTCCAAAATAGGCAGCGTCCGCTCCGCTTCCGGGGAAAAATCCACATGTCCCGGAGTATCCACCAGGGTCAGCACCCCAGTATCCGTAACGATCCGAGCCTGTTTGGAAAAAATCGTAATACCCCTCGCCCGTTCCAGCCGATGGCTGTCCAAAAAGGCATCCCCATGATCGACCCGCCCCAATTCCCGGCGCATACCGCTGCAATACAACAATCCTTCGGAAAGGGTGGTCTTTCCTGCATCCACATGGGCCAGCAGGCCAATGCTGTAATATTCCTTTTGTGCCTCTTCGCCCATAAAAATTGCCTCCCTTTTGGAAAATACATCAGGTATTATACCATAAAGAGAAGCAATCGTCGAGGGATTTGCTAATTTATTCTCCAAATACTTTCCATAAAAAATCATTCCCCTGATGTGATCAGGGGAATGATTTTTATTCAAGTTTTTCCCATCCGGCGTAGAGGGTCATATTATCTTGGATGGTATCCGTTTCCACCTGCCACAAGATCGTGCAAGCATCGTCTTTATACCAGCCGATAAAGCGGTATCCCTCCCGGGTCGGCGGCTGCGGTACCTTCAACAGTTCACCGCTCATCTGCTGCTGAGAGGCCACATCTGTGCCGCCTTTGCAGTTGAAAGAAACGGTAAAACCGGGGTTTATCAGCTCGATGGCTACCACAGCCACGATCACCAGAATACAAACCACGATCACTGCGTCCAGCGCCTTCACCGGAATATTCAACTTGCTGTAAAGTCCACGATAAGGAGGTGTTTGGGTTTCTTGCTGTTTCTCTTCCATTACTTCTTCACCAGGTATTTACGCATATCCAGAGCGCAGGCGCAGAGAATGATCGCACCCTTGATGATGTAGTTGCTGGAGGAGCTGACGCCCAGCATGGTCAGTGCGATGAAGATGATTCGCAGCACAAACACGCCCATGACGATGCCGCTGATCTTGCCGGTACCGCCGACGAAGGAAACGCCGCCGATCACACAGGCTGCGATGGCATCACACTCATAGTTGGCACCGGTACCTGCAGCGATAGAGCCGGAACGATAGCCTTCCACGAAACCGGAGTAGCCGTACATGGCACCGGCCAGCGTGTGTACCAGCACGGTCGTCAGGAATACATTGACGCCGGAAACTTTAGCCGCCTCTGCGTTGGAACCCACAGCGAACATATTCTTACCGAACTTGGTCTTGTTCCAAATGAACCACATCAGCACGACCAGGATCACCGCATACAGCACATACAGCGGAATGGGGGTATTACCCAGCTTGAACATGGTCGTACCCAGGAAATCCTTATACAGCTGATCCTGACCACCGATGGGAGAACCATTGTTGCCGTTCAGGTCGAAGAACCACAGGGTAATACCGTAGGTGATCAGCTGGGTAGCCAGCGTCACGATAAAGGGGTGCAGATTGAACTTTGCCACAAAGAAACCATTAATCAAGCCGATCAATGCGCCGATGGCAATGACGATCAGCAGTGTCACAACCAGCCACAGGGCGTTCACTTCCGGCAGCATGGCCAGGATCTTGTTGGGATAGTCCATTCTCTGCAGGAAAGCGCCGGTGACGGCGGCGGTCAGGCCGACAGCACGGCCGGCAGACAGGTCGGTACCGGTCAAAACGATACAGCCTGCAATGCCCAATGCCATCGGCAGATAGGAAGCGACCTGAACGATCAGGTTACCCAAAGAGCCCATGGTCAGGAAGTTGGGCTTTTGAATGGCCGTATAGATGCAGAAAATCAGCATCAGGATGTACAGTGCATTATTCAAAATGCTATCTGTCACACAGCGGCGCTTATCCTTTGTGCCCATGTTTTTAAACTCAGCAGCAGTACGCTGAAGATTTGCAACAGGATTAGTCATAAGTTGCGTTCCTCCTTATACATATTTGGCAGCAAGGGTCATGATTTCTTCCTGGGTGGTATGCAGGGCATCCACTTCACCGGCAACTCTGCCGCCGGACATGACCACGATCCGGTCACACACGCCCAGAAGCTCCGGCATTTCCGAAGAAACCATAATAACGGTCTTGCCCTTGTTCGCAAGATCCAAAATCAGCTGATAGATCTCATATTTTGCACCCACGTCGATGCCACGGGTCGGCTCGTCCAGCAGCAGCACTTCCGGCTCAGTCAGCAGCCAGCGGCCGATAATGACCTTCTGCTGGTTACCGCCGGACAGCGAGCGGATTTTGGTGTCCTGGGTGGGTGTTTTGGTGTGCATGGCATCGATATAATGCTTGGTATCCTCCCGCTGGGATCGTTCGCTCAGGTACAAGCCCCAGTGCTTATGCCGATCCAAACTGGAAATAACCGTGTTATCCTTCACACTCAGCACGCCCATAATGCCGGTGGCACGCCGCTCTTCCGTCAGCAGAGCAAAGCCGTTTTTAATAGATTCCCGGGCACTGCGGTTCTGGCAGGGCTTCCCATCCAGGAATATCTTTCCTTCTTTGCGGGTGCGGATGCCAAAAATACTTTCCAGCGTTTCGGTTCTGCCGGAACTGTCCAGGCCGGCCAGACCCAGGATCTCGCCCCGACGAGCCTCAAAAGACACGTCCTTCAGCTGGTTGTACATACCGGTGATCCCTTCCACCTTCAGATACACCTCGCCGGGCTTGTTGGTCTTGGGTGGGAATTGGTTGGTCAGCTCACGGCCCACCATCAAGCGGATAATATCAGCCATTTCCAGCTTGGATGCCGGCTCGGTCGCTACCCACTGACCATCACGCATGACCGTGATATAATCGGAAATGCGCTTGATCTCTGCCATTTTGTGAGAGATGTAGATAATGCCCATGCCCCGGTCACGGAGCATATTGATGATCTTAAACAGGTGCTCCACTTCTTCTTCCGTCAAAGAAGAGGTAGGCTCGTCAAAGACGATCACCTTGGAATTGTAGGAAACGGCTTTGGCGATTTCCACCATCTGCCGCTGAGAAACGGGCATGGTACTCATGATCTGTCGGGGATCCACATGAATATCCAGCTCCTCAAAGATGGCCATGGTATCCCGATACATTTTCTTTTCGTTGACCATAATACCGCCGATGGTGGGATAACGCCCCAGCCAGATATTATCCATCACGTTCCGTTTCAGCGCCTGGTTCAATTCCTGGTGTACCATGGCAACACCATTGTCCAGGGCTTCCCGGCTGCTCTTGAAATCGATCTCCTTGCCTTCCAGGTAAATGTGTCCTTCATCCTTGTTATAGATGCCGAACAGGCATTTCATCAAGGTAGACTTACCTGCGCCGTTTTCACCCATAAGGGCATGAACCGTACCGGCCTGGACGGTCAGGCTGACCTTATCCAGGGCTTTTACGCCGGGAAAGGCTTTGGAGATGTCCGTCATTTGCAGCAAAACATTTTGTTGCATTGATATTCCTCCTTTACGAAAATGATCGAAAAAGGCAGGCATTGCCCCTGCGGCGGCGCAGTGTCTGCCGCTTTCGACCATAAATGGAATTGCGAAAGGGCGGGCGGCTGCCACCGGAATGGCAGCCGCCCGGAATGAAAATGATTATTGGATTATTCGCCGGTGTAAGCTGCGTAAGCAACATACAGCTTGGCGTTGCAGTCGGAAGCGACGGACAGACGCTCGTCCTTCAGGCTTGCCAGTGCATCAACAGGGGTCTTGCCGTCGGCAATCGCCTTAACGGTCTCGCAGATAGCCAGAGCCATACCCTCGGCGTCCTGCTTAACAGTGCCGATCATGGCGCCTTCGCTGATCAGGTTCTTAGCAGCATCGGTAGCGTCAACACCGAAGACGGGGATGACGGTAGCGCCGGCCTTGTTGTAACCAGCCTGCTGCAGGGAAGCCACAACGCCTTCGGCCATGCCGTCGTTGTTGCAGATAACCAGCTCGATCATGTTATTGTTATCCTTGTTGTAAGTAACCAGGTTGGAGTCCATGTACTCCTTAGCGGCCTTTGCGGACCATGCGCCTTCCAGGTCGGTCTGCCACTTCTGAGAAGCACTTGCATCGAAGTAAACCAGTTCAGGCTTGCCGGCAGCGGTCAGGACCTTGTTGGCATCTTCCACACCGTACTGGGTACGGTAGATAGCCTCAACGTTGCCCTCTTCGCCCTTCATCATGGCGTAGGAGATCTTGCCGTCGCCGTTCAGGTCCAGTTCATCGAAGTGAGCCAGAACGTACTCACCGATCATCTTGCCCTGCAGGTGGCCGGCCTCGGGAGCATCAGTACCGATGAAGCAGGTCTTGCTGTTCTTATTCAGAACAGTCACATCGGAGCCATCCTTACCGACAGCACGGTTGAAGAAAACAACGGGGATGTCACCAGCTGCATCAATGATGGACTGTGCAACATCGGGGTCACCGGAAGTAACAACGTTGACGACCAGCAGGTTGGAACCGCCGGCAACAGCAGTCTTGATCTGCTCCAGCTGCTTTGCCTGATCCTTTGCTGCATACTGGTTGTCATACTCAACGCCGGCAGCGTCCAGCTTCTTGTTCAGCTCAGCACGAACAGTGCCCAGATAAACGTCGGATTCGTCATACCAGAAAACGGAAACCTTGGTCTTGTCGCTGTTTCCGGCACAGGCGACCATGCCCAGCACCATTACAAGAGCCAGTGCAATTGCGAGTAACTTCTTCATTATCGTATTCCTCCTTGATATTTCGGCGAGCATTTTGTCCGCCACTTACTAAAATAATAATCCATATTTTCCAAAAAGTAAAGGAAAAATTTACCACCGACTGCACAAATTTGCACCGTAATTTTGTGCATTTCTTACAAAGTGTTCGTCAATGCGACTGATTTCTTAGAAATAGCCCCCAATTTTATATGTGAAAATTCACAGGAACTTTTTTCTTATTTTAGACATTTTTCCCCTTTGCTTATCCTTCAAAATGTGGTATGATATTCGCGGATAAGTTTCCGCCACCGGCGGAACTTGCCGCAAAACTTCAAAAACGCAGAAAAGGAGAAGAAATATGAGCCTTCCTATCAGCGAATTTATATACCATTTTCACAACGGATCTTCCACCCACGCCTTTGAGCATATGGGTTGCCATCCGGAGCAGCGGGATGGTGTAGCCGGATTTGTATTCCGGGTTTGGGCGCCCAACGCACAGAAGGTTTCCGTTGTAGGCGATTTTAATTTTTGGAACGGCAACGATCTTCCCATGCACAAGATCTCCCAGGGCATCTGGGAAGCATGGAGCCCCAACCCTCAGGTGGGTCAGAGCTACAAATATCTGGTCACCGGCCCCTGGGGCAACACCGTCCACAAAGCCGACCCCTACGCCTATCGGGCTCAGCTGGCACCGGAAACTTCCAGCGTGATCTGGCTTCAGGACAATTTTAAGTGGCACGACAATCTGTGGTTTGCCCAGCAGGCTCGCCGGGACGTGCTTCACAGCCCCATGAATATCTACGAACTGCATCTGGGCTCCTGGCGGCGCAGATGGGACGGCACCACCCACACCTATGCGGAGCTGGCCGACCAGCTGGCAGGCTATGTAAAGGATCTGGGCTTTACCCATGTGGAGTTCATGCCTCTGGCTACCTATCCTTTTGATCCCAGCTGGGGCTATCAGGTCACCGGTTACTACGCTCCCACCGCCCGTTATGGCGATCCGGACGAGCTGAAACAACTGATCGATGCCCTGCACCGTGCCGGCATCGGCGTTCTGCTGGACTGGGTGCCCGCTCACTTCCCCAAGGACATTTACGGCCTGTACGAATTTGACGGCACCTGTTGTTACGAACTTTCCGACCCGGAGATGAACGAACACCCCGACTGGACCACTCGTATTTTTGATTTCGGCAAGCCGGAAGTCAAAAGTTTCCTGATCTCCAACGCCATCTACTGGCTCAAGCAGTTCCATATTGACGGACTGCGGGTGGATGCGGTCAGTTCCATGCTGTATCTGGACTACAGCCGCGCCAACTACAAGCCCAACAAGTATGGCGGCCGGGAAAATCTGGAAGCCATCGACTTTATCCGTCAGCTGAACCAGGCCTGCTTTGCTGTCCGCAAGGGCACCATCATGGTAGCGGAAGAGTCCCACGCCTTCCCCATGGTCACATGGCGGCCGGAGGACGGCGGTCTGGGCTTCAACTTCAAGTGGAATATGGGCTGGATGAACGACACTCTGAAATATTTCAAAGAAGATCCCATCAACCGCAAATATCACCACGATAAGATGACCTTCTCCATGGCCTATGCCTTTGCTGAGAATTTTGTACTCCCTCTGTCCCACGATGAAGTGGTACATATGAAGGGCAGCCTCATTGAAAAACAGCCCGGTGATTATTTCTGGAAATTTGCCGGACTTCGGCTGCTGCGAGGTTATCAGATGGTACAGCCCGGCAAGAAGCTGCTGTTCATGGGCGGTGAGATCGGCCAGTTCCGGGAATGGAAGTACGACGAGGCACTGGACTGGACGGTATTGGACTACGAAATGCACCAGAAACTGGTGGCCTACAACCGGGATCTGAACCGTTTCTACAAAGAAAACTCTCCCCTGTGGGCAGACGATGGCAGCTGGGAAGGCTATCAGTGGATCCAGCCCGATGACAGCGATAATTCCGTCTTCTCCTTCCGCCGCATAGACCCCAAGACCAAGAAGGAATTGATCGTCGTTCTGAACATGACCCCTGTAGCCCGAGATAATTATGTTTTGGGTCTGCCCCAAGCCGGTACTTATCAGCCGGTATTCTGTTCCGACGATTGGAAGTACGGCGGCACCGGCAACCTGCCCGGCCCGGTGGAAGCCTACGAAGGTGACTATCGGGAATACAAATTCAAGGGTAATTTCCATCTGGCGCCCCTGTCTTTGACCATTTTCCAGAAGGTAGGAAGAAAGAAAAAGAGCTGATACCCGGAATATCCATTGCAAAGTTTGTGAAGCAAACTGTAGAGATCCGTATTCCAAAATGCTGCATTTTCAGAACGGATCGCCACAACCGGTGTTTCACCGGCTTGGCAATAACAATTTTCGGTATGCACTTTGAACGCCAATGATTGGCCTATTAAATCATTAACAAATTACATAAGGAGTATTCGCCATGTATTTTCAGAAAAAACGCTGCATCGCCATGCTGCTGGCCGGTGGCCAGGGCAGCCGTCTGAAGGTTTTAACGGAAAAGACTGCAAAGCCTGCCGTTCCCTTCGGCGGAAAATATCGCATTATCGACTTTCCTTTGAGTAACTGCGTCAATTCCGGCATCGATACGGTGGGCATTCTGACCCAGTATCAGCCCCTGGAACTGAATGAATACATCGGCAACGGCCAGCCTTGGGGCTTAAACAAGACCCATTCCTGTGCACAGGTGCTGCCCCCTTATGAACGCCACGACAAAAAGTCCGGCTGGTATAAGGGTACTGCCAATGCCATCTATCAGAATATTGATTTCATCGAGCGCTTTGATCCGGATTATGTGGTGATCCTGTCCGGCGACCATATTTATAAAATGGACTACTCTGAAATGGTCGCCTTCCACGAAAAGAACAACGCTTCCTGCACCATTGCCGTCCGGGAAGTGCCTCTGACAGAGGCTTCCCGGTTTGGCATCCTGAACACCAATCCCGACAACTCTATCTACGAGTTCGAGGAAAAACCTGCCAAGCCCAAGTCCACCAACGCATCCATGGGTATCTATGTCTTCAACTGGAGGGTACTGCGAGATGCACTGATCGCCGACGAAGAGAATCCCAAATCTTCCAACGACTTCGGCAAGAACATCATTCCTGCCCTGCTCAACGCCGGCCACAAAATGATGGCCTATCGTTTTGACGGCTATTGGAAGGACGTGGGCACCATCGACTCGCTGTGGGAAGCCAATATGGAACTTCTGGGTAAAGAGCCGGATTTCGACATCCGCGGCGGCGACAAAAACCGTATCTACGCCCGAAACAACGCCCTGCCCTCCTCCTATATCGATGAAAATGCCACCACATCCAACTGTTTTGTTGCAGAAGGCTCGGAAGTCTATGGCAGTGTGAAGCACGCCATCATTTCCACCGGCTGCTTTGTGGGTAAAAATGCTATCGTGGAAGACAGTGTGGTCATGCCTGGTGTTGTCATTGAAGACGGTGCCATCGTTCGCCACGCGATTTTGGGCGAAAACAGTCGCATTGGCCGCAATGCCGTTGTCGGCGGTGCTTTTGCCCCCGGCGAAAAGAAAAACATCAGCGTAACATCCAAAGGCGCTGTGGTAGAACCCGGAACAGCTTTGCTGCCCGGGCAGATGATCTAAGGAGGGGAAGAATATGAATGTTTTTGGTATTGTATTTGCCAATGATGCCGCTATGGGCGAGTTGACTGCCCAGCGCACCACCGCCTCCATCCCCTTCGGCGGCCGCTACCGTCAAGTGGATTTCGCTCTTTCCAATCTGACCCACGCCGGGATCCGCCGGATCGGTATGATCTCCCGTCATCACTATCAGAGCCTGATGAACCACATCGGCTCCGGTGAAGAATGGGGTCTGGAGTTGGAAGAAGGGGGTCTGGAATTTTTGACGCCCTACGCCATGTCCGCCACCGACAGCTACCGAGGAAAACTGGAATCGTTGTACGCCGCCATGGATTTCCTGACCTACGGCGAGAAATACGACTATGTCGTTTTGACCGACACCGCCGTTTTGAGCAACGTGAATATGCGTGCTGTCATCGATTCCCACATTGCCAGCGGCAAGGACATCACCCTGGTCACAAAATCCGGTATTGCCGACGGCAAAAAGCAGCTGGATCTGGCGTTGAAACTGGGTGAACAAGGGCAGATCCTGGACATGGCCGTTGACTATGTGGCACCGGCCGACTATGTGGCTTCCATGGATATTTTTGTAGTAGGCAGAGATTGGCTGGTCCATCAGGTCAAAGAGCATATCGCCCACAACCTGTACCACATGGATCGGGATCTGGTGCTGGGGCTGTGGCAGAAAAATGCAGCCTCTGTGAATGTCTATCCTTTTGAAGGACAGGCACTGTACAATGAAACCGTCACCGAATACTTTGCCAACTCCATGGCTTTGATCAGCAAGCATGTGCGCCACGATCTGTTCGGCGCCAACCACCCCATCTACACCAAGGTCCGTGACCAGGTGCCCAGTTACTATGGTGAGGGCTGCAAGGTGGAAAACAGTATTTTGGCCGACGGTTGTGTGCTGGAAGGCCAGGTGGCCAATTCCGTTCTGTTCCGTCAGGTCACAGTGGAAGAGGGTGCTGCCATCAGCGACTGCGTGATCATGAACAATGCGCTGGTAGGTAAAAACTGCGAACTGCGCTATGTGATCTTGGACAAGGATGTGACCGTCAGACCCGGTTCCAAACTGATCGGCACTGCCTCCAATCCCATTATTATCAAACGGGGAGAAATCGTATGAAAATTGCCATTTTAGCCTCCGAAGGAGCGCCCTACGCCAAATCCGGTGGTTTGGGCGATGTGATGGAGGCACTGCCTGCGGCACTTTCCCGTATCGAGGGAAATGAAGTAGCTCTGCTGCTGCCCTACTATAAAAAAATCAAAGATGATCCCGCCTACCAAACCGAATGTATCTCCTATTTCCAAATGGATCTGGGATGGCGGCAGCAGTATGTGGGCGTCATGAAGCTGAAAAATCGGGCTGACAACGTTCAGGTCTACTTTATCGACAATGATTATTATTTCGGCCACCGAGCCGGTGCGCTCTATGGCTGTGGAGACGATGGTGAACGCTATGCCTATTTCTCCAAAGCCTGTCTGGCCGCTCTGGCTGCCATCGGTTTTATCCCCGATGTGCTGCAATGCAACGACTGGCAGACGGCACTGGTACCCGTCATGCTGAACGCCCAGTTCCGCCACAGCTTCCCCCACACTCGCACCATGTACACCATCCACAACATCGAGTATCAGGGCTGGGCATCCGGAGAATTTTTTGACAATGTTCTGGCTATGCCCTATCACTTCCGCGGATGTCTGGATATGCACGGCCAGGTGAATATGATGAAAGGCGCCATCGAATGTGCCGATCTGGTGACCACCGTATCTGAAACTTACGCCCGGGAGCTGATGTATCCCTACTACGCTCATGGTCTGGATGGCGTGATCTCCAACGCCGCCTGGAAGCTGACCGGCATCACCAACGGCATCGACGTGGGCACCTTCAATCCTGCCACTGATCCCAACCTGCCCTGTCACTACGACGAGAACAGCTTTGTTCCCGGCAAAGCCGCCTGCAAAGCCGCTTTGCAGCAGGAAGTGGGTCTGCCGGTACGCCCGGATACCCCATTGATGGTCATGGTCACCCGTTTGGCCGGCCACAAGGGACTGGATCTACTGTGCTACTGCGCCCGAAAGCTATTGTGGGAAGAAGACTGCCAGCTTTTGATTTTGGGCAACGGTGAAGAAAAGTTTGAGTATTTCTTCCGTCAGCTGCAGCAGGAGTTCCCGGATCGGGTCTCTGCCCAGATCATGTTCCGGCTGGATCTGGCCGCCCGGATCTATGCCGGCGGCGATATCTACCTGATGCCCTCCAAGAGCGAACCCTGCGGTCTGAGCCAAATGAATGCCATGCGCTATGGCACCGTTCCCGTGGTTCATGCCACCGGCGGTCTGCAAGACACCGTTCCCCCGGTGGACGAACACGGTGTCGGCGGTCTGGGTTTTACCTTCCAGAGCTACAATGCCGACGACTTTATGGAAGCCGTTCGCCGCTGCATCCACCTGTACCGGGACGATCGGGATGGTTTCCGTGCCCTGCAATACAAAGAAATGTGCCAGGACTTCAGCTGGGACAAACCGGCTCAGCGGTATATGGAACTGTTCTGCAAAATGTGCAGCTGGTAATAATTCACAAATTTGCTCCACGGATGATCGTTAGCGGTCATTCGTGGAGCAAAATTTTTACCAAAAGCTCTAAAATAAAAACATCCGTTTTTCACATTTTTCACAAAAAATCGGGAGGCAAAACTTTTAATATTTGTTTTTTCATAAAAAGTTGTAAATTTTGAATTTTTCCATTGATTTTCTGGGAGTTTTCGCTTACAATAGGGAAGCGATTGACGGGGTCTGCCCGGAGATAGGATGTGAGAAAATTGCTGAATATCGTACTGGTTGAGCCGGAAATCCCCCAAAACTGCGGCAACATTGCCCGTACCTGCGCCGCCACCGGTTGCCGGTTGCATTTGATCCGCCCTTTGGGATTCGACATTTCCGAAAAGGCCGTCCGTCGGGCAGGTTTGGACTATTGGGATCTGGTAGAAGTTCGGGACTATGAAAATTTGGAGGACTTTTTCTCCAAAAACGAAGTAAAACAAATGTGGTGCCTGTCCACCAAAGCCCCCTGCAGTTACACCGAAGCCCAATATGAGGACGGGTGTTACCTATTCTTCGGCAAAGAAACCAAGGGTCTGCCGGAAGATTTTCTGGAAGCCCATCGGCAAAACTGTGTCAAGATCCCCATGCGAGCAGAGGCTCGCAGCCTGAATTTGAGCAATGCCGTGGCCATCACGGTGTTTGAAGCCCTGCGCCAGCTTTCATTCCCCGGTCTGCAGGACTATGGTAAAATGAAATTTTAATGGAGGATACATACTATGAACTACAACAAGAAGTCTATTGAAGACATCAATGTTGCCGGCAAGCGCGTTCTGTGCCGCTGCGACTTCAATGTGCCCACCAAGGAAGGCAAGATCACTTCCGACAAGCGGATCGTGGCTGCCCTGCCCACCATCAAGTATCTGGTGGAGCACAACGCCAAGGTCATTCTCTGCTCCCACATGGGCAAGCCCAAGGGCGAGTGGAAGCCTGAGCTGTCCCTGAAGATCGTGGCTGACCGTCTGAGCGAACTGCTGGGTCAGCAGGTCATCATGGCTGCCGACGTGGCAGGCGACGATGCCAAGGCCAAGGCCGCTGCCCTGAAAGAGGGTCAGGTCATGCTGCTGGAGAACACCCGTTACATCAAGGGTGAAACCAAAAACGATCCCGAACTGAGCAAGGAACTGGCTTCCATGGCCGATATCTTTGTCAACGATGCTTTCGGCACCGCACACCGTGCTCACTCCTCCACCGCCGGCGTAGCAGACTATCTGCCTGCTGTTTCCGGCTATCTGGTGCAGAAGGAAGTTTCCATCATGGGTAAAGCTCTGGCCAATCCCGAGCGTCCCTTCGTGGCTATTCTGGGCGGCGCAAAGGTTTCCGACAAGCTGAACGTGATCAACAACCTGATTGAAAAGGTAGACACCCTGATCATCGGCGGCGGTATGGCCTTCACCTTCCTGGCTGCTCAGGGCTACGACGTAGGCAAGAGCCTGGTGGACAACGAAAAGCTGGACTACTGCAAGGAAATGCTGGCCAAGGCAGAAGCTAAGGGTGTAAAACTGCTGCTGCCCATCGACACCGTGGTTGCAGACGGCTTCCCCTCTCCGATCGACGCTGAGATCGCTGTAGAAACCGTCATGTCCGATGCCATCCCTGCTGACAAGATGGGTCTGGATATTGGCGAAAAGGCACAGGCTGAATTTGCCGCAGCTGCCAAGGCTGCCAAGACCGTTGTTTGGAACGGCCCCATGGGCGTGTTTGAAAACCCCGTTCTGTGCAAGGGCACCGTTGCCGTTGCTCAGGCTCTGGCCGATAGCGATGCTGTGACCATCGTTGGCGGCGGCGACAGTGCCGCAGCTTGCGAACAGCTGGGCTTTGCTGATAAGATCACCCACATTTCCACCGGCGGCGGTGCTTCCCTGGAATTCCTGGAAGGCCTCGAACTGCCCGGTATTGCTTGCCTGGAAGACAAGTAAGCCCCCTTCGCCTATCAGGGGGGCGGCAATGTCGCCCCCTCTTAATTTGTCAATAATCATCGTTATGACGATGCACATATAAGGAGAAAACCAAACCATGAACAGAAAATATCGTAAGACCGTCATTGCCGGCAACTGGAAAATGAACAAGACTCCCTCCGAAACCAAGGAGTTTATGACCGCTTTTAAGGGCATGCTGCCCAAGGGCCGCTGGTGCGATGTGGCACTGTGTGTGCCTGCTGTGTGCATTCCTGCCGCCGTCCGTGCCATGCGTGAGACCCGTGTGGGCATCGGCGCTGAGAACATGAATGCCAACGCTTCCGGTGCCTACACCGGCGAGCTGTCCAGCGCCATGCTGACCGATGCCGGCTGTAAATACGTCATCATCGGTCACTCCGAGCGCCGTGAAATGTTCGGCGAAACCGATCAGGACGTAAACGCCAAGGTTCTGGCCGCCCTGGATGCAGGTCTGATCCCCATCATGTGCTGCGGCGAGACTCTGGAGCAGCGTGAGGCCGGCATCACCGCCGAGCACATCACCATGCAGATCAAGATGGGTCTGGCCGGTGTGCCTGAGGAGAAGATCCGCAAGGTCATCATCGCTTACGAACCCATCTGGGCCATCGGTACCGGCCGTACCGCCACCCCCGAGCAGGCTGAGGAAGTTTGCGAAATGATCCGTACCGTTGTGCGTAAGCTGTACTCTTCCAAGAACGCTCGTGCCATCTCCATCCTGTATGGTGGCTCCATGAACGAGAAGAACGCTTTCGAACTGCTGGCTCAGCCCGACATCGACGGCGGTCTGATCGGCGGTGCTTCCCTGGTGCCCGAGAAGTTCGTCAAGATCATCGAGGCAGCCAACCAGCCCACTGTGTAAGTTCAAATCATCGCTTTGGGCAGTTGCAATCAGCAACTGCCCAAACTGCATTTTCGAGGTGTTGTTATGAATACCCAGTATTTGCCTGCGGAAGATATCCAAACTCCGGCTATCGCCGCAGATCTTATCAAAAAAGGAGAACTGGTAGCCATCCCCACCGAAACCGTCTACGGTTTGGGTGCCAACGGACTGGATGAACAAGCCGTTGCCAAAATTTTTATTGCCAAAGGCCGTCCCCAGGATAATCCCTTGATCCTTCATGTGGCAGAGGGCAAGGATATGGAGCAGTTTTGCAAAAACATCCCGGAAAGCGCCTATCGCCTGGCAGAAAAATTTTGGCCCGGCCCACTGACCATTGTGCTGCCGGCCAAGGACATCGTGCCCAAGCGCACGACCGGTGGTCTATCCACCGTTGCCATCCGCTGCCCGGATAACGCCGTGACCCGTCAGATCATTGGTCTGGCAGGATGTCCCATTGCTGCCCCCAGTGCCAATATTTCCGGCAAACCTTCCACCACCACAGCCCAACATGTACTCCACGATCACGACGGCAGGATCGCTGCTGTGGTTGACGGAGGCCCTTGCCGGGTAGGAGTAGAATCCACCATCGTAGATCTGACAGAGGAACGCCCCCGTCTGCTGCGTCCCGGTGGGATCACCCCGGAGCAGCTGAAGGAAGTGCTGGGAGATCTGGTGGTTGATAAGGCGGTCACCGCCCAAATCGACAAAGACGCTGTGGTAAAAGCCCCCGGCATGAAGTACAAGCACTATGCCCCTCAAAGCGAGGTGGTGATCGTGTCCGGCAGTCGGGAAAAGGCAGCCGCCTACATCCATGCCCACATGGAGCAGGACGACCGGGTGCTGTGCTTTGAAGAAGAGCTGCCTCTGTACGAAAACTGTAACCCTCTGGCCTACGGCCGGGAAGATGATGTGCAAACTTTGTCTGCCGGTTTGTTTGCCGCTCTGCGTGTGCTGGACGATCCAAAGATCCATAAAGTTTACGCCCGGTGCCCCGTCGGCGGCGGTGTGGCCTACGCTGTGCAAAATCGGCTGAAAAAGGCCGCCGCTTTCCATATTATTGATGCGGAGGAAGAACAATGATCGTTGGCATCACCGGTGGCACCGGCTGCGGAAAAACCACCGCATTGCAGGCTGTTGCCGATCTGGGCGGCCTGGTGCTGGACTGCGATAGGATCTATCACCAATTGCTGCAAACCGACATCAACCTGCTCTCTGCCATTGAAGATCGCTTTCCCGGCACGGTGGAAAACGGCATTTTGCAGCGAAAAAAGTTGGGAAATCTCGTGTTTTCTGACAAAAACGCTTTAAAGGATTTAAATAAGATCACCCATGCCGCTATTAAGACAGAAGTCCAGCGCCGTCTGTCCCATTGGGAAGGTTTGGCCGCCATTGATGCCATCGCCCTGTTTGAAGGGGGACTGGCAGAGCTATGCGATTTCACCGTGGCAATTTGTGCCCCGGAGGATGTCCGCATTTCCCGGCTGATGGCACGGGAAGGGATCTCTGCCGAATATGCTCAGAAGCGAATTGATGCCCAGCGCTCTCAGAAGGATTTTCGCCGGATGTGTGACTATGTACTGGAAAACGACGGAACAAAAGAGGAATTTTATGCAAAATGCCTTGCTTTTTTTCGTCAAACCTGTATAATGTGAATTGGTTATTCCACCCGATTTTGAAAATGGAGGTACATTCCCATGACCAATGAAGAACTGCGTGAGCAGCTGCTGGCCGCTCCCAAGAACGGTTACGCACGCATCACCGCTGAAGAAAGAGCCGAGATGGAAGCCTACTGTAAGCGTTACATGGCTTTTATGGATGCCGCCAAGACCGAGCGTGAGTCTACCGCTTGGGCTGTATGCGAGGCAGAAAAGCGTGGCTTTAAGCCCTTTGTGCCCGGTATGGACGCCAAGCCCGGCGATAAAATTTACTACAACAACCGTGGTAAGGCCATTGCCCTGGCCGTCATCGGTACAGAGCCGTTGAACATGGGTGCCAACATCTGCGCCGCCCATGAAGACTCCCCCCGTATGGATATCAAGCCGAACCCCCTGTACGAGGATAGCGAGATCGCCTACTTCAAGACCCACTACTACGGCGGCATCAAGAAGTATCAGTGGCCCACCCTGCCTCTGGCACTGCATGGTGTTGTTTGCACCAAAGACGGCCGCACCGTCAACGTGACCATCGGCGAGGACGCATCCGATCCCGTTCTGATGATCTCCGATCTTCTGATCCACCTGGCCGGTGACCAGATGCAGAAAACTGCTGCTCAAGTCATTGCCGGCGAGCAGCTGAACGTGATCTTGGGCACAGAACCCATCGAAGGCGAAGGCGCAGATCTGGTGAAGCTGAATATTATGAAGTGGCTGAACGAAAAGTATAGCATTGTGGAGTCTGACTTCCTGTCCGCCGAGCTGAATATCGTTCCTGCCGGCCCCTGCCGTGAAGTGGGTCTGGATCGCAGCCTGATCGCCGCCTATGGTCACGACGATCGCGTGTGCGTGTATGCAGAGCTGGAAGCCCTGTTCAATATCGATACCCCCAGAAAAACCGCTATCTGCATCCTGGCTGACAAGGAAGAGATCGGCTCTGTCGGTATCTCCGGTATGCAGAGCCAGTTCTTTGAGCACTTTGTCGGCGGCCTGTGCGATGCTCAGGGCGTGAAATTGGAAGACTGCTTTGCCAACTCCTTCTGCTTGTCCGCAGATGTATCCAACGCCTTTGACCCCAACTGGCCCGAAACCTGCGATCGTCGCAACAATTCCAAGCTCAACTACGGTGTGGCCATCTGCAAGTACACCGGCTCCCGTGGTAAGGGCGGCGCCAGCGACGCTTCCGCCGAAGCCATGTGCCACATTCGCAAGACCTTCGACGATAACAACGTCATCTGGCAGATCGCAACCCTGGGTAAAGTGGATCAGGGCGGCGGCGGCACGGTAGCTGCTTACATGGCAAACCGCAACATCGTCACCGTGGATGCCGGCGTACCCGTTCTGAGCATGCACGCTCCCTACGAGCTGGTCTCCAAGCTGGACTGCTACTGCACCATGCTGGCCTGCAAGGCCATTTATCTGGCTTAAGTTCATACCAATCGGGCGTACCAAAAGGTGCGCCCGATTTTTAATGACTGCGCTCTATTTTCCCATGACCATTTGCCGCAGAACTTTTGCAAACACCTGCCACCAACTGAGCCGTGGGATTGGCTCTTTTGCCACCATCGGCACTTGTGCCAGAATCTGTTCTCCGCAATACACCGTCATTACCCCCAGTTTCTGACCGGCACTGACCGGGGCAGTGACACTTTCATCCATCGTCAGCTGCACCCTGACCTCATTGCGTTGTGCCTTTTCCACCAGTCGTGCCGGATTTTCCGCCGGTGCAGCATCCACGGTTTCCGCCGTCCCCAATTTTACGGGCACTTGTGCCAGAGGCGCCTCCGGGGCGACCAGTGCATAATTGGCAAAGCCAAAGTCCAGCATGGACTTACATGCGGCAAACCGATCCTTGGAGGTTTCCGCCCCCATGACCACAGCAATCAGTTCCATCCCTTCCCGAGATGCCGATGCCGACAGACAATACCCCGCCTTGGCTGTAAATCCAGTCTTCAGCCCCGTGGCACCGGCATAAAAACGAACCAGTTTATTGGTGTTGGACAGGCCAAAACTTCCGTTGCGGACAGTGTCCATCCAAATGGTGGTAAATTTTTTGATATCCGGATGCCTGGTCAGAAGTTCTCTGGACATCAGGGCAATATCATAGGCGCAGGTCAGGTGCTTGGCAGCCTCTGCATCGTCATCCAGCCCGGTGCAATTAACAAAATGCGTATGCTCCATGCCCAGTGCCTTTGCTTTTTCATTCATCAGCGTCACAAAGGCCGTTTCCGATCCTGCAATATGCTCCGCCATGGCGCAGGCACAGTCGTTGGCAGAACTGACAGCGATCGATTTGAGCATATCCGTCACCGACATGGTTTCTCCCGCTTTCAGGTAAATCTGGCTTCCCCCTTTGGCGGCAGCTGCTTCAGATGTGGTGACCATATCATCCCAGCCGATCTTTCCACTGTCGATGGCTTCCATGATCAGCAGCATGGTCATCACCTTTGTCACCGAAGCAGGTGCTAACATCTCATGGGCGTTTTGCTCATAAAGTATGGTTCCGGTCGTCGCATCCATTAAAATTCCGCTTTTTCCTGCTACTGCCAAATTTGCTGCCTTCGCCCTGCACGGCAGACCGGTCACCAGCAGCACCGCTGCCAGCAACAGCAGCCCCAATCGCTTCATAACGATCCCCTCCCTTGTTAGATGGTATACCATATGAGGGCTTGCCCGTAAAAATGCGGAGATTTTTTCTAATCCCCTATTGACATTGCACAAAAAGGGTTATAAAATACTGTGCAAGATTACGAATTAATAATTGTGAGGCACTGCTTATGGCAAAAAACGCAACGCAAGATTTGACCGTCGGTTCTCCGATGAAATTGATCCTGTCTTTTATGCTGCCGCTGACATTCGGCCTGCTGTTCCAGCAGTTTTACAGCATGATGGATGCGCTGGTCGTCGGAAAGACTCTGGGTGTGGAAGCACTGGCCGGTGTCGGCTCTACCGGTTCGATCAGTTTTTTGGTACTGGGTCTGTGTAACGGCATCTGTGCCGGTTTCTCCATCCCCGTCGCTCAAAAATTTGGGCAGAAAGATATGGATGGTCTACGCAAATATGTGGGCAATATGATCTGGCTGGGCATCGCCATTGCCGCTGTGGTCACCGTTGCCACTACCACCCTTTGTAGCCAGATCCTGAACTGGATGCACACTCCGGCGGCAACCTTTGACTACGCCCATGACTATATTTGGGTGATCTTTCTGGGTATTCCGGCCACCATGCTTTATAACATTCTGTCCGGCATTCTTCGCTCCCTGGGAGACTCCCGGACACCCCTGTATTTCCTGATCATGTCCAGTTTGCTCAATATCGGCCTGGATATTTTGTTCATTGTCGTATTCCATATGGGCGTAGCCGGTGCAGGCTGGGCCACCCTGCTGAGCCAGCTGATCTCCGGCATTGCCTGTCTGGTGTACATCATCAAGCGTTTCCCCATCCTGCACCTGCGTAAAGAGGATCTTCGTCCTCAGCCCAAGTATGCCCTTGATCTGCTATCCATGGGCCTGCCCATGGGGCTGCAATATTCGATCACCGCCATCGGCTCGATCATGTTGCAAACCGCTGTCAACGATCTGGGTTCTGCTGCCATGGCCGCAATGACCACCGGAAGCAAGGTGACCCTGTTCTGCGCCTGTGTATACGATGCCATGGGCACCACTGCCGCCACCTTTGCCGGGCAAAACTGGGGTGCCGGAAAACCGGAACGGATCCATAAGGGTACCCTCTGCTGCACCTTGCTGGGTGCAGGTTATGCACTGGTCATTCTGGGTGCCATGTATCTGTGGGGCGGTGAACTGGCCAGACTGTTCCTGGATCCCAAAGATCAGGCCTCTGCGGACATCATCATTCCTTTGAGCCAGCAGTATGTGCTGACAAACCTTTCTTTCTATGTGGCACTGCTGTTTGTCAACCTGCTACGCTTTACCATTCAGGGACTGGGCTTCTCCAAATTAGCCGTATTTGCCGGTATTTTTGAAATGGTCGCCCGAGGCATCTTCGGTCTGTGTTTCGTGCCTCAGCTGAGCTTTTCAGCCGTGTGCTATGCCAGTCCTGCTGCCTGGGTCATGGCCGATCTGTTCCTGTTCCCAGCCTATTTCTACTGCATGAAAAAGCGCGGCTTCTCTCTGCGGAAGCAGGCAGGTACTGCCCTTCCAAAAACCTGAAATTTTTATCGGGGCGGTACACCACCGCCCCGATATCCATATTTTCCCCCGGAATATGCAGTAGAAATTGCCGCCGATCTATGTTATAATAGGGCAAAGTAAGAATTTTGGAGGTAACACCATGCGAGGCATTCCTTCCCTCATTACAGATATCCGCAAAAAAGTCTTTACCGAAGTGGCACGGATGGCCTATGCCGGCAAAGGCATTGAGCAGGCCAACGACCTGCCCTATACCATTGTCCCCGGCGACCGTCCCCTGCACCGGGAGTCCATCTTCCTGGAGCGCGCCATTGCCGGCGAACGGGTACGGCTGGCGATGGGTCTGTCCCTGCGCCCGGTGGAAGGGCGCCATCTGGTTTCCGAAGGCATGGATCAGGCTGCGGTAGCTCAGCAGTATTACGAGCCGCCGCTGATCAACATTATCCCCTACGCCTGTCACGCCTGCCCCACCAATCAGTATCAGGTCACAGAACACTGCCAGAACTGTCTGGCACGTTCCTGTGAAAAGGTATGCCCCAGAGGTGCCATTGTTTTCCGCAACGGCAAGTCCTATATCGATCAGGACAAGTGCATCAAATGCGGCAAATGCGCCAAGGCCTGCTCCTACAACGCCATCATCCACTTACAGCGTCCCTGTGCTGCCGCCTGCGGCATGGATGCCATCGGCTCGGACGAGCAGGGTCGTGCCGTCATTGATCAGGATAAGTGCGTTTCCTGCGGCCAGTGTCTGGTGAGCTGTCCTTTCGGCGCCATTGCCGACAAGGGGCAGATCTTTCAGGTGATCCAGGCCATCCTTCAAGGTGAAAAGGTGGTTGCCATCGTTGCCCCCGCTTTTATCGGTCAATTTGGCAAGCACTCCACCCCCGGTAAGTTTATCGCCGCTATGAAGGAACTGGGCTTCAGCCGCATTGTGGAAGTGGCTGTGGGTGCAGATATGTGTACCATTGAGGAAGCCAAGGACTTTTTGGAAAAAGTTCCTGCCCAGCAGAATTATATGGCAACCTCCTGCTGCCCTGCTTGGCACTCCATGATCTATAAGCTGTTCCCCGCGGAAACCAAAAACATTTCCATGACCCTGACCCCCATGGTCTACACCGCTCGGCTGATGAAGCAGAAATACCCCGGCTGCAAAGTGGTCTTTGTCGGTCCCTGTGCTGCAAAGAAGCTGGAAGCCATTCGGGAGGATATCCGCTCGGACGTAGACTTTGTGCTGACTTTTGAAGAATTGCAAGGTATGTTTGAAGCCAAACAGATCAATTTTGAAACCATCGAACCTTTGGATGATCTGAACGAAGGTACTGCCGCCGGCCGTGGCTTCGCCGTTTCCGGCGGTGTTGCCGGGGCAGTGACCAACCTGATCCACGAAACCCACCCGGATCTGCAGATCCAGACCGCCAGAGCGGAAGGTCTGCGGGACTGCCGCAAACTGATGATGCAGGCAAAGGTGGGCAAATTTAACGGCTGCCTGCTGGAAGGCATGGCCTGTCCCGGCGGTTGCGTTGCCGGAGCAGGCACACTTCTGCCGGTGGATCTGGCTGCCAATGTAGTTGGCCGCTATCAGAAAGAAGCCGACGCCGCCTCTCCCATGGAAAGCGCCTATCGGGACACCGCTGCCGATCTGGACTGACCCCCAACAACTGCAAAAAGGCCGCCATTCGGCGGCCTTTTCTTTATTTTGTAAGAAGGGCATCTTTCATTGTTTTGCCCAGAGAATAAAAGAAGATACAATCTCTGGAGGGTGTGAAATCGTCCACCAGATCCGTTTGTACATACACCGCATAGGTCAAAAATGCTATGGGGCACAGCATGCCATCTTTCATCACTGCCTGATGCAGGGTATCATAGTTACCTGCGTTGGCCAGTGCGTCCTTACAAAGGGAGGAAATGGTGCCATCTTCCATACCGCAGAAGTTCAGCGCCCCTTTTTTATCAAAAAAGGGAGATAGATCCATATTGGGGGAAAGCATGGTCTGCCCCAGATGGAGGTCGTAGCTGCCATAGTCCAACGCCTGGGTATAGGCACTGCCGCTGAGGGCTTTCACCGTCACCACCAGAGAACATTCTTCCAGCATCTGTGCAATGGCCCCGGCTACTTTTACCCGTCGCCCATCCTCCTGATTGACCAGCAGCACGATGGTACTGCCTGCCAATCCCTCCTGCTCCAGAACCTGAGAAAAACGTTGGCTGTCGAAGCCATATTTTTCTGCCAGGGTCTTGTTGTAATAGGGGGAATTGGGAGAAGCCGGCAATGTGGCCGCCAGCGCAAACGTGCGATAATACGTTTTGACCAGCAGCTCTCGGTCAATGGCATAGGTCAGTGCCTGCCGTACATTTTCATTGCTGAACACCTTGCTTTTGGCTCGGCATCCCAAATAAAGGAACACACCGTTTTCGCAATCCCACAGCTCATAATTGCTTCTAAAATCCACATAGGTATCTGAGCCGGGGTTGGCACAGACCACTCCCACATTTTCTCGTTCAAATCCATCCCGGATCTCTTTTGCAGACTGTGCCACCACCAGACGGATCTTCTCCGCCTGAATGGGCAGTTGCGCCTGACACCACCAGTTTTTCCGCAAATACAGCTGATACCCTTCCAGCGTATATTCCAATCCATAAGGGCCGGTGCCGTCGGGATAGTCAGAATTGACCTGTTCGGCTCTCAAAATGGGAATGGTCAGAAGCAGAGGAAGATTTTCATAAGCAGTACTCAGATCTACCTGTATGCCGCCGTCGGCCGTTGCACGGATCTGCTCCACCTGAGTCAAGCGTCCACTGTAAACCGGGCTTTGCCGTGCCGCTTCCAGACTGGCGATCACATCGCTGACCGAAAGACTGCTTCCATCGGAAAAAGTGGCCTCCTCCAGGTAAAACACATAGGTCTTCATATCCTGGGAGATGGTATAATTTTTACACAACTGGGGCTGCACCTGATAATCCCGATCCACCACAAACAACGACTGGTACATCAGAGAAAACAGCAGCCGATTGGTATAGTTGGCACAGGAATAGGGATTAAGCGTCTTTTGCGGATCGTAAACCAGAGAGAAGGACTGGGACATGACTGTATCCCCACCTACAGGGGCAGTGGTTTCTGCCCCACCGGTCTGCTCCACAGAGCCGGTGGATTCGTCCACCTGTCCGCATCCGGTCAGCAAAAGGGCTGCGATCAGAAGTATTCCGATGATCCGTTTCACTTGCTTCCTCCTTTGCAGACGATGATCGCGCCTTGACTGCCACGCTTTCCGGCAGTAAAGCGGTGCGACCAAAAACGTTGATGCTGGCAATAGGTACATTCCCGGCTGATATCGATGGATGTGACCCCTGCACGTTTCAGTGCATAGGCATTGATCTGCTTCAAATCCAAATAATACTTGTCATCTCTTGGTACGATCCATGGCCGGATCTGCCGACCAAAGGCAGCCAGCATAGCCTGCGGCACATCGGCATCCGTCTGAAAATGGCAAACACCGATATTCGGACCAATGGCTCCACGAATATCCTCCCGGCGGCATCCAAAATTCTCCACCATGGCATCTACGGTTTTTCCGGAAATATCTGCCGCTGTTCCACGCCAACCGGCATGCGCCGCCCCCACTGCCCCGGTAACAGGATCGTGAAGCAGGATCGGTGTGCAGTCTGCTGTGAAGATCACCAACCCCAGGCCGGGGTCGTTGGTGACCAAGGCATCACACTGCGGATAATGACGATGGTCAAGACCGTTGCAGTCTGCCCCTGTCACCACCCGAACAATATCGGAATGGATCTGTTGTGTCAGCACCACCCGATTAGGATCGAAACCGATTGCGTCGGCCAGCAGATGGTAATTCTGCTCCACATTTTCGGGTTCATCCCCCCGATGATATCCCAGGTTCAGGCTTTCCAGCACCCCGGTGCTAACACCGCCCAAACGGGTAGTAAAGCCATGGGGCACAGCCAGGATATCCGATGCAAGATATTGCAAATCCTTGTGGTTTTGAATGGTAATAGCCATATTTCTAATTCATAATCACAAATTCATCATTTGTAATTTTAATGCTCCATCTTGTCTTTTTGCATACAGCACTTTTTGTATTTTTTGCCACTGCCACAGGGACAGGGATCATTGGGGCCTACCTTCTTGCCGGCATTGCGGATGGGCTGCTTTTTCACCTCGGCATTGACCGCCGCAGCCGTCCCGGTTTCCTTCGCCACCCGTTCCCGTTTGACTTCCTGCTTGGGGGCAAGGCGCACCAGGAACATCCGACGCACCGTTTCCTCCCGAATGGCCGTGACCATGGCCTGGAACAGTTCATAGCCCTCATTCTTAAACTCCACCACAGGATCGTGCTGGCCGTAAGCACGCAGGCCAATGCCCTGCTTCAAATCGTCCATGGCTTCCAGATTGTCCATCCAGTATTCGTCCACCACACGCAGCATCACCACGCGCTCCAATTCTCGCATGGTTGCTTCTCCGATGGCCTTTTCCTTTTCCTCATAGGTCTGCACAGCCCGCTGGTAAAGGGCATCGGCAATGTCCTGATGCTTCTCGGCGAGCACCCGGGCAATCGTCCCGCCGGGGAAATAGATCCCTTCCAGTTCCCGTTCCATAACCTGCACATTCCCGGACTCCATAGCTCCTGCATCCATTACAGTGGTAGCGATCTTGCTGTGCAGCATGGACAGGATATTCTCTCGCAGGTCTTCGCCGTCCAGCACCTTCTGACGCTGGGCATAGATGACCTCACGCTGGGTGTTCATCACATCATCATACTCCAGCACATTTTTTCTGGAACGGAAGTGACGGCTTTCCACGTTTTTCTGGGCATTTTCCACGGCATTGGACAAGATTTTTGCATCGATGGGCGTATTCTCGTCAATACCCAGCGAATCCATCATATCCATGACCCGGGACGCAGAGAACAGACGCATCAGATCATCCTGTAAGCTCAGATAGAAGCGGCTTTCGCCGGGATCGCCCTGACGGCCGGCACGGCCACGGAGCTGATTATCGATACGACGGGACTCGTGGCGTTCCGTGCCGATGATAAACAGGCCGCCGGCAGCTTTGACTTTTTCTGCTTCATCGGCAATGTCGGCCTTGTACTTGGCCAGCAGCTGCTGATACTGAGCCCGGACAGCCAAAATTTCGGCATCGGTGGTTTCAGCATGGGAGTCGGCCTCGGCCAGCAATTCCTCGGTCAATCCCGTGGCACGCAGGGCACTCTTGGCCAAAAATTCCGCATTACCACCCAGCATGATATCCGTACCACGGCCTGCCATGTTGGTAGCGATGGTCACAGCACCGAATTTACCGGCCTGTGCAATGATCTGAGCTTCCTGCTCGTGATATTTGGCATTCAAAACATGGTGGGCAATACCCGCTTTTTTCAGGCATTTGCTTAAAATTTCACTTTTCT
This sequence comes from uncultured Oscillospiraceae bacterium, assembly GCA_964586875.1. Lineage (GTDB taxonomy): Bacteria > Bacillota > Clostridia > Oscillospirales > Oscillospiraceae > Faecousia. Next base: position 4,454 of record CAZPJH010000008.1, on the reverse strand, counting down.
CGATGGAGATGGTGCCCACCAGCACCGGTTGTCCCTTGGCATGGCATTGCATCACCTGATCCACAATGGCACGGAACTTGGCCGCCTCAGTCTTGTACACCACATCGGTGTGATCCCGACGGATCACCGGGCGGTTGGTGGGGATCTCCACCACATCCAGTCTGTAAATAGTGCCAAACTCCTCTTCCTCGGTCAGCGCTGTGCCGGTCATGCCGGACAGCTTGCCATACTGACGGAAGAAGTTCTGGAAGGTAATGGTGGCCAAAGTCTTGCTTTCGCTGGCCACTTTCACCCCTTCTTTGGCTTCGATGGCCTGATGGAGGCCCTCATTATAGCGGCGGCCATACATCAGACGACCGGTAAACTCATCAACAATGATGATTTCCCCGTCTTTGACCACATAGTCGATATCCTTTTTCATCAAGCCACGGGCTTTCATAGCCTGATTGATATGGTGAGAAAGCGTCGTGTTTTCCATATCGCCCAGGTTTTCTACCCCAAAGTATTTCTCAGCTTTGGCTACACCGCTGGAAGTCAGAGAAACAGCGCGGCTCTTTTCATCCACATAGTAGTCGCAGTCCAAGTCGTCCAGATTTTCCTTTTCATCTGTCTTTGCAAAGACGTGACGGCGCAAGGTAGAAACAAAATAGTCTGCCATTTCATACAGCTTGGAGCTTTCCTCGCCCTGACCGGAAATGATCAGAGGCGTACGCGCTTCATCGATCAAAATGGAGTCCACCTCGTCCACGATGGCAAAATTATGGCCACGCTGCACCAATTCTTTCTTGTACAGTGCCATGTTATCACGCAGATAGTCAAAGCCCAGTTCATTATTGGTGCAGTAGGTAATATCCGCAGCATAAGCCTTCCGGCGCTCATCTGCGGACATTCCGGGGATCACCAGACCCACGCTCATTCCCATGAATTTATAAACCTTACCCATCCATTCGGACTGGTACTTGGCCAGATAATCATTCACCGTCACCACATGAACGCCCCGCTCGGTCAATGCGTTCAGGTAACAGGGCAAAATAGCCACCAAGGTCTTACCTTCACCTGTCTTCATTTCGGCAATACGCCCCTGATGCAGCACGATGCCGCCCAGAAGCTGGACCGGATAAGGCCGCAGACCGATCACACGATCAGAAGCTTCCCGAATAGCGGCAAATGCCTCCACCAGCAGATCATCCAGTGTTTCTCCCTGCGCCAGACGTTCTTTAAATTCAGCAGTCTTTGCCTGCAGATCTTCGTCAGACAGTCGGCGATACTCCTCCTCCAAAGCAACGATCTGATCCACCATCGGCTGGATACGCTTGATCTCCCGCTGGGAGTGGGTGCCGAAAAGCTTAGAAATCAATCCCATAACCATTCTCCTTCGTAAAATTCGCAATAATAAAGCATTTTACCCATTATACCACAGGAAGCGAAAAAATCTAGTTCAATTTGTAAACAAGCAGATAAAATATTATGGCCATGCAAACCGCCTTTAGGTCTTTCTTTTTCCCGAAATATGGTGTATAATGGTCTTATATCATCCCATGCAACAGGAGAAACCCATGCGTATTTTATTTGACAGTAAAAAACCTCAATTCAAAACCCCCTTCGGCACACTGACCCCGGAAGAAAAATGCACACTGAACATCCACATTCCCTCCGCTGTCGGCGCAAAGGTGGTAGAGTGCATCATTCAGGACGACCGTGGTGCCCACAAGCTGACCGTTTCCATGGAATACGCCATGAAAAAAGGTGCTTATGATATTTTCCGGGGCAGTTTTTATTTTACCGACCCGGGCCTGTATTTTTATTATTTCCGCATTCAAAATCAGGGAGGCTGCTTCCGCCTGTTCAAATACGGTGACGATACCAACATCGAAGACGGTGCCATGTGGCAGGTCAGTTGTATTCCCACAGATTTTCAAACACCGGACTGGGCAAAGGGCGCAACCATCTACCAGATCTTTCCTGACCGTTTTTATAAAGCCGGCCGCTGTGACCTGTCCGGTAAGCTGGAGCCTTATGTCCTGCACAAGGATTGGTATGAAGATGTCCACTGGCAACCCAATTCCTGTGGAGAAATTCTCAACAATGACTTCTTCGGCGGAAATTTCCAGGGTATCATCGAAAAAATGGACTATATTGCCTCTTTGGGCACTACCCTGTTGTATCTCAACCCCATTTCCAAGAGTTTTTCCTCCCACCGCTATGATACCGGCGACTATAAACAGCCTGACCCCATGCTGGGCACCATGGATGATTTCCGCGCTCTGTGTGATACCGCTCACAGCCATGGCATAAAAGTGATCCTGGACGGTGTGTATTCACACACCGGTTCCAACAGCCTGTATTTCAACCGGGAAGGTGCGTTCCCCGGAGTAGGTGCTTATCAGGATCCCCATTCCCCTTACCACAGCTGGTATGACTTTAAAAACTGGCCCAACCACTACACCAGTTGGTGGGGTTTTGACACCCTGCCTACCATCAACAAGCTGGATCCCAACTTTGTTGACTATATCATCCGGGGGGAAGACAGTGTGGTGGCCTTCTGGCTGCGTAACGGTGCCGATGGTTTCCGTCTGGATGTGGTGGATGAATTGCCGGATGCGTTTGTGAAAATGCTGAAAGACCGCATTCGCCAAATCAAACCCGATGCCCTTTTGATGGGCGAGGTGTGGGAGGATGCTTCCAACAAGGAGGCCTATGGCCGTCGCCGCCGTTACTTTGTAGACGGCGAACTGGACAGCGTTATGAACTACCCATTCCGCACCGCCATTATGAACTTTGTCAAAAAAATCGACGGCGGCGAAGGCATTCGCAACACCGTTATGACCATCGCTGAAAACTATCCGCCTCAGGTACTGGCCTGCAATATGAACCTGCTTGGCACCCACGACACCGAGCGGATCTTGACCGCTCTGGTGGACGACTATAACGGAAGCCGGCAGGAGCTGGCCAATCGCAGCCTTTCCCGCAGCCAGTATATCCGTGCCGAAGAGCGGCTTCTGATGGCCGCCTTCCTGCAATATACCCTCCCCGGCAGCCCCAGTCTGTACTACGGCGACGAGGCCGGCATGGAAGGCCACAAAGACCCCTTCAACCGCCGTACCTATCCCTGGGGTCGGGAAAATCGAATGCTGGTGGAATATTACCGTCAGCTGGGCCAGATGCGTAAAGATTGCGAAGCTCTGCGGCTGGGTAATATTGAATTTACCTACGCCACCGATCACCGCCTGGCGTTCATCCGTCGCTCCGAAAATCAGCAGGTTCGGATTTATGTAAACCGAAACATGGACGCCTGGGACATTCCGGCCGGCAAGGTGATCGTCGGACACAATCTGCGTACCGTTGCCCCCAATTGGCTGAGCCTTGCACCGCAGGGCTTCTGTGTGGTGGAGGAATAAGATGGAAACATTCATTTGCGGCTACTGTCGAATGTTGGATAAAAGCCGTATGGTGGCCGTAGAGGACGAGGATGGGGAACTTTTCATCGACTGCGCCTATCGCAAATGTCCCCACGCCCCGGTATGCCAGATCGGCAAGCAGATCAGTCAACTGTTGCAACAGGAGGAAACATGAAGATTTTTGTCCTGCACAGGGAGCATTTTAAAACTTCTGTCTGGTCCGGCGGCACCACCACAGAACTCTATCTATACCCGGAAAAGGGCAACTATGCTACCCGGGATTTTCAGTTGCGGATATCCTCCGCAACGGTGGATCTGGAGGAAAGTGACTTTACACCTTTGCCCGGCGTGACCCGGTTCATCACCCCTGTGGACGGCACATTCACGCTTACCCATGGGGATGGCAGTACGGTGGATCTGTCCCCTCTGGCAGTCCCCTACCGCTTTAGCGGAGAAATGCCCACCCACTGCGTGGGCAAGGCCACCGATTTCAATTTGATGCTCAAAGGCTGCTGCGGAACCATGGAACTTCTGCAAAACAGCGCTTCCATTGCCCCCGGATTTCACAGTTTTTATCCCACAGCAGACATGATCTTTTCCGTTCAAAACCGGGAATTCTCACTGAAAAAGGGAGAACTGCTGGTGATATTCTCAAAAGAATTTGGGACTATCACCTTCGGCCCAGAACCCGTTCTGGTCTGCCGGGCAGATCTCCATAATTTTACAGAATGATTTCCGCCCGGCGGCATATACTACCTTCGGACAGCAAATGAAGCCCATTTTACAGCCGTGACGACGACGGAAAATGCGTTACATTTCTTGTCAAGTGTGTCGCCGTGTGTACAGCGGTGTGATGCGAAAAAAGCAGGCAAGGTGGCGACCTTGCCTGCTTTCTTATATAATATTATCCTTATGAAAGTGTAAGAGCGGTTGTATATGTTGCAACGTTCGGAAATAGCGAACAAAACGGCAATCTGTAACGTAGACTGCCGTTTTGTTCCTGGTACGAGTGGCGATACAGAACTTTTTGAAAAAATGCAGTAATATCAACGGTTT
>CAZPJH010000007.1:0-41757 GCA_964586875.1 uncultured Oscillospiraceae bacterium | reverse complement strand
ACGAAGGCTTCGACTTCGGCGACGAGGATACCACCGTCTACGAAGTGGAGTGCGCCTGCGGCAACATCATCGACTTCGACGAAGAAACCCTGGAAAAAGGCAGCATCATCTGCGACAACTGCGGTGAGAAGCTGGAATTCTCCTTTGAAGACGACGAAGAGTAATCGACAAATGCCGCAGCTTTTGCTGCGGCATTTTTTGAAAGGTATTTTATGAAGAACAAGGAAATCTTTCGTACATTAAAGTTCGTGTTATTCTCTGCATCTGCTGGCATCATTCAGATGGGCAGCTTTGCGATTTTCAATGAAGTGCTTTCGTGGAAGTATTGGCCGGCCTATCTGGTGTCACTGGTGCTTTCGGTGTTGTGGAATTTTACATTCAACCGCCGCTTCACATTCCAGTCTACGGCCAATGTGCCCAGAGCAATGGTGCTGGTGGCACTATATTATTGTGTGTTCACCCCGGTGACCACAGTGTTAGGTAATTTTCTGGTGGAAAATATGGCCTGGAACGAGTATTTGGTGACGGTATTGAACATGGCACTGAATTTGGTGACCGAGTTCCTGTATCAGAGATTTGTGGTCTATCGCAACAGTGTGGATACCAACGAACTGGCAAAATGAAAAGTAAAAGGCTTCCTGAAAGGGAAGCCTTTTTTATGCAAAAAACAGTTTCGTGGTCAAGCTGGCCATAAAAAAGCCGGTAAAATCGGCAATCAATGCTGCCGGAACAGTGTAGCGGGTTTTTCGGATCCCTGCTGCACCAAAGTAAACGCTGATGGTGTAAAAAGTGGTTTCTGTCGAGCCCAGCATGACGGCGGCAGTCCGACCAATTTGAGAATCAACGCCATAAGTCGCCATCAGATCTGTTCCAACGGCCAATGCGGCACTGCCACTGATGGGACGAATCAGCACCAAAATGGCCGTTTCCGGTGGGATTCCGAAAAAATCAAAGACAGGGGCAAAAAAACTGCTTAAAATCTCCACAGCACCGCTTGTGCGGAGCATGGTCACAGCGGTCAGCAGCAGTACCAGTGACGGAACGATGGAAAAAAGGATTTTCATTCCCTCTTTGCTGCCGGACAGGAGCAGATCATAGGCGTTTTCCTGCTTTCGCAGGGCAAGGCAGCAGACACACAGCAAAAGCATTGGAACGATATAGTCCATCATTTTTTCCACAGCTTTCCAAATATCAAAGCGGCAACCAATCCCAATGATGCCGAACAGGCGCTGGTGATCCAGACCATAGGCAGAATATCGAAGGGGGTAGCGCAGCCAAGGCTTGCCCGAACAGCGGCAACATTGGCCGGGATCAACTGGATTGAGGCGGTGTTCAGCACGATCAGTCGGCACATTTCGTCGGTTGCCTGTTGGGGATGATGGTGATTTTTCATTCGCAAGGCTGCCTGAATGCCCATGGGGGTGGCTGCGTTGCCCAAACCGAGGAAATTGGCGCAAATATTGCCGGATAATGCTCCTGCCAGGGCAGGATCTTTTTTGGTAGATGGAAAGATCAGATGCAGAATCGGACGAAGGAGCTTTGACAGTATGCCGGTAATTCCTGTGGCTTCCATCAGCTTTCCGACCCCTGTCCACAGGCAGATAGAGCCTGCCAAAGAAATTGCCAGGGTGATTCCGGCCTGTGCCCCCTGGGTCACGGCGGCAGAAAGTTCTGCACCACTTCCTGACAACGCTCCAAAAATTACAGAAATGAAAAGAAGACCTGTGAAGATCCAACTCATTACCATATCCATCCCTCCTGAGGACAGCCTATGGTTTCAGGATGGGGAATATGCAAAAAGCAGCCTCTCCCGGTGGAGAGGCTGCTTTGTTATTCTTCTTGCAGAGCTGCATCGTAGACTACATTTTTCGGCAAATCTAATTCTTTTGCAGTCTGCTTGATAGCATCTTTTCGGGAAAGCCCCTCTTCCATCAGCTGCCGCACCCGTACAGCAGCATCGGTGGCGGTGGGCTTTTCTGTGGCGATGGGTTCTGCACCGGCCACGACCAGAACGAACTCACCCTTGGGGGGATTTTCTTCGTAGTGGGCGATGGCTTCCCCGAGGGTGGTGCGGTATACTTCTTCGTGGAGCTTTGTCAGTTCCCGGCATAGGCTGATGGGGCGATCGGCACCAAATACTTCCTGCATATCCTCCAAGGTCACCAACAGCTTGTGAGGTGCTTCATAGAAAATCATGGTGCGTTGCTCGGTTTTTAAGCTTTCCAGGTGTTCCCGACGGCTTTTTTTGGCGGTGGACAGGAAACCCTCAAAGCAAAAGCGTCCAGTGGCTTGCCCGGATATACTCAAAGCGGTGATGACGGCACAGGGGCCGGGAATGGCACAGACGGTGATCCCGTGCTGAGCGCAAAGTTTTACAAGATCCTCGCCGGGGTCAGAAATGGCAGGACTTCCGGCGTCGGAAACCAGCGCACAGGTTTCACCGGCCAGGATCCGTTGCAGGATCACATCACCTTTAAAGGCCTTGTTATGCTCGTAGTAGCTGACAAGGCTTTTTTTGATCCCCAGATGATTGAGCAGCTTTAAAGAAACACGAGTATCTTCTGCGGCGATAAAATCCGCACTTTCAAGGGTCTCACGGCAGCGGACGGAAATATCCCCTAAATTACCGATGGGGGTGGGGACAAGATAAAGCATTCCAGCCATATTTCTACTCCTTATAGATGATAAATGGATCGGTATTGCGCAGAGGGCGCACCCTTTGTGTCAAATAAAAAGATCTCATCGATTTTCAGCCCCGGCTTGCCGCCTTTGCGGCATTGTAGCAGGATCAGGCTGATGGGGCCGTTTTCTCTGTGCCGCACCAGACGAAGATGCTTGGGCTCCAACCCTGCATTTGTGCCGACGGCACACAGCTGTGCCAGCTTTTCCGGACGATGGACCAGAAAAAAGTCGCCACCGTAGCGCAGTGCCTGAGCAGCAGTGCGAAAAAGATCTTCTGTGGTGCAGCAGTCCTCGCGGCGTGCCAAAGGTGTGGCCTGACTGGCCGGGCCGCCGGAAAAATAGGGCGGATTGGAAACACATACATGAAAATGCCCCGGCGGCAATGCAACTGTTCGCAGATCGGCGCATATACTGGATAATCGGGAGGTAAAACCATTTCGCTGAATGTTTTCCATGGCGGCAGCATGGGCACTTTCATCCAATTCAATGCCGGTGACAGTGCAGTGAGCATCCTTGGCGCATAGCAGCGATCCAAGCGTGCCGCAGCCGGAGCCAAGATCCAAAACACGGGCATTTTTCGGCAAACGGGTAAAATCACCCAGCAGCATGGAGTCGGTACTCAATGGGAAAGTGCCGTTGGCAATATTCAGGGTAAAGCCGTTTTGTAATTGCTCCATGGAAAACCTCCTGATATAAAATCGGCCTGTGCAGCCGAAGCGGATGCACAGGCCAATAGCGGATTCAACTAGAATCAGCCTTCTTCGATTGCTTCGACGGGGCAGTTGTCGGCGCAGGAGCCGCAGCTGACGCAGACATCAGCATCGATGACGTACTGGTCGTCGCCCTCGGAGATGGCCTCGACAGGGCAGTTGTCAGCGCAGGAGCCGCACTTGACGCAAGCATCGGTGATCTTGTATGCCATGATTATGTTCCTCCCATTATGTGTTTCTCATCCCCAATAAGGCGATGGCTATCCCTATTCTAACATGGATTTCGGAAAATGCAATTCCTATTTTTCGATTTTTGTATATTTTTTATGGGAGCAGGGGAAAATTTCCGGCGATGGGAGGGACGACCATGGGATATCGACAGGACGCAGCTAATCTGATATTGGATGCGGCGGCCCGGGCACGGGAATTGGGGCATAGTTATGTTGGCACAGCTCATTTGCTGATGGCACTGACGGCACTGGAAAGCTGGGAGGGCAGATTGATCCGTTCCTTCGGCGTGTCACAGGAATTGCTGAAAGATCTGACAGTTTTGTATTTTGGCCACGGACAGAAAGATATGCCTTTGCAGCAAGGTCTTTCGAAAGAGGCGAAAAGCGTGCTTTCTTATGCGGCGTTGGAGGCTGGCAGCAGCGGAGAAAAGGATGTTTTTCCGGAGCATATCCTTCTGGCATTGTTACGCTCAGAACACTCAACTGCAAGTCGATTGCTGCGTTTCTGCGGCGCACAGCCTCAGGCAATGTTTTCTCAGGCAGTGGAATATAAAATGTTAGGCTATCGGGAACCGATCAAACGAAAAAAGGAGGGGCTTACCACGAAATTATTGGAGCAATTCAGCGAGGATCTGGTGGCCAAGGCGGCTACTATGGAACCGGTCATCGGCAGAGATCGGGAGATCGATACTGTGATTGGCATCCTCAGTCGAAAGAATAAGAATAACCCTGCACTGGTGGGGGAGCCGGGGGTGGGGAAAACGGCCATTGCCGAAGGATTGGCGCAGCGGCTGGCGTTGGGAGATGTGCCACCCCAGTTAAAGGAAAAACGTCTGGTCAGCCTGAATATGGCCAATTTGGTGGCAGGAACCAAATATCGGGGCGAATTTGAAGAACGACTGCGTGATGTGCTGGCAGAGATCCGCCGCAGTGGGGATGTGATCCTGTTTGTAGATGAAATGCACACCATCGTAGGAGCAGGTGCGGCAGAGGGAGCAATTGATGCGGCCAATATTTTCAAGCCGGCGCTGGGACGCGGAGAATTGCAGATTTTGGGTGCAACCACTTTGGCGGAATATCGCAAATATATTGAAAAAGATGCGGCTTTGGAGCGACGGTTTCGACCGGTAATGGTGGAGGAGCCTGACAAGGAAACCACCATGGCTATTTTGCGAGCGCTGAAACCGGGGATGGAAATGCACCATCATATTCGCATTACCGAAGAAGCTTTGGCAGAGGCAGTGCGATTATCTGTTCGATATTTGCCGGATCTCTTTTTACCGGATAAAGCCATTGATCTGCTGGATGAGGGGGCAGCACGGGCAAGACTGACAGAACAGGGACGGCATGCAGGGGCACCACGAAAAGAGCTGGAGCAGGCCATCCACGAAGCGGTGCGGGATAAGCAATATGAAAAGGCGGCACAGCTGCGAGATAAGATCCAGTCCATTGCCGCCACGGACGGTGGCCGAAAGTCCAGTGTGACAGCAGAGGATATTGCCTGGGCAGTATCCGATCGAACCGGGATCCCACTGGGCAGGCTAACAGCGGATGAACGACAACATTTGCTGCAATTGGAGCAAATATTAAATCAGAAAGTCATTGGGCAGGAAAATGCGGTTTCTACCGTGGCGGAAACTGTTCGCCGAGGATTTAGCGGCATCCGTGATGAAAATCGACCGGTGGCTTGCCTGCTCTTTGCTGGCCCCACCGGTGTGGGAAAGACGGAGCTTTGCCGGGCGTTGGCGGAGGAGATGTATGGCAGCAGGCAGGCATTGATCCGGCTGGATATGACAGAGTACGTTGAAAAACAGGCGGTATCTCGGCTGATCGGGGCACCTCCCGGGTATGTAGGCTACGAAGAAGGGGGAAAACTGACAGAGGCTGTCCGTCGCAGGCCTTATAGCCTGGTGCTGTTTGATGAATTGGAAAAAGCACATCGGGATGTGATCGGAATTTTACTGCAGATCATGGAAGAAGGGGTTCTCACCGACTCCACCGGCCGACGGGTCAGCTTTAAAAATACCATTATTGTAATGACTTCCAACATCGGAGGACAGCATCGAAGTGATGGCTTTGGATTTTGTCCCACAGGACGGGAAGGAAAGACCGATGGAGAACTAAAACAGGCGTTTTCTCCGGAATTTCTAGGGCGTTTGGACAAAATTGTCCATTTTCATGGGCTGGATATGAAAGGAATGGAGCGTATCGCCCAAAAGGAGTTGGCAAGATTGCACCAGCGTTCGGCGGCGGTGGGGGTGGAGCTGGCCCTTTCGTCAGCGGTGGCCTCCAATTTGGCCGCTGCCTGTAAACAACAAGGAGGCGCAAGACAGCTGCGGCATTTGGTGCAGGAAAAACTGGAAGCACCGTTGGCGGAGCTGCTTTTGCAGGCCGACCCCTTACCCGGACGGGTAACGGCAGAAGTGGAGGATGAGAGAATCAGATTGTATTTTTAAACATCTGTTCAAAAATACGGAATTTGCAGATTTTTTATCAAAAAATAAAATTTTTTGATAAAAAAGATTGATTTTTTGCGAAAGTGTTGCTATACTGTTGTTGCGTGGAGCAAAATGGATGCAAAGTGGAGCAAAATGGAGGAGGTGAGGCAAGATGATCGGTAAATACCCGGCAAAAATGGACGACAAAAACCGTTTGTTCGTTCCTGCAAAGCTTCGTGAAGAGCTGGGCGGTGCCTTTTATGCAACTCTGGGTGTGAATTGCGGTCACAGATGCCTCGCCGTATATCCGGCAGATAGTTGGGCGGAAATGAATGAAAAATACAATCAGCTTCCGCTGGCACAGCGCTCCGGCCCTGCAAGCCTTATTTTTATTAATGCTACCGAATGTAATCCCGATAAGCAGAACCGCTTCTCCCTGACCCAGAATTTGATGACCTATGCCGGTATTTCAAAGGACGTGGTGATCGTTGGTCGGGCCGGACAGGCAGAAATTTGGGATGCAGCTGAGTTCGAGTCCTTCGAGGCCGAGAACCTGACGCCCGAAAAGCTGCTGGCTTCTTTGGAGGCGATCGGGCTATGAGTGAATTTCACCATGTTTCGGTTTTGTTGGAAGAGTGCATCCAGGCACTGAACATCAAACCCGACGGTATTTATGTGGATGGCACCTTGGGCGGTGCAGGACACTCCAGCCGTATTGCAGCAAAGCTGACTACCGGACGGCTCATCGGCATCGACCGAGATCCGGTGGCCTTAAAAGCCGCCCAAGAGCGGCTGCGCCCCTTCGGGGATCGAGTAACGCTGGTGCATTCTAATTTCAGCCAGATCCGGCAGGTCCTGCGGGACTTGAATATTGAAGGTGTGGATGGTATTTTGCTGGATCTTGGTGTATCCTCTCCCCAGCTGGATGATGGTTCCCGAGGATTTTCCTATATGGCAGATGCGCCGCTGGATATGCGTATGAATAACCAGGATGCGCTGACGGCACATACCGTGGTCAATACTTGGCCGCAGGATGAACTGAAACGGATCCTCTACACCTATGGAGAAGAACGTTATGCACCGCAGATTGCCGCAGCCATCTGTCGGCGCAGGGAAGAAAAGCCCATTGAAACCACATTGGAACTGGTGGATGTGATCCGCTCAGCAATGCCGGCAGCGGCACTGCGAGAGAAGCAACATCCGGCAAAAAGAAGTTTTCAGGCCATTCGCATTGCGGTCAATGATGAACTTGGCGCTGTTGAAAAAGTGATGAGCGATGCGATCCCCGCACTAAATGTGGGTGGACGACTGGCCATCATCACCTTCCATTCATTGGAAGACCGAATTGTAAAACAGGGAATGGCAGAAGCGGCAAAAGGCTGCACCTGTCCTCCTAATTTCCCGGTGTGTGTTTGCGGAAAGAAGCCTCAAGTGACGCTGATCAGCCGCAAGCCCATTGTTTCCGGAGAAGAAGAATTGCAAATAAATCCCAGAGCACGAAGCGCAAAATTGCGGGTGTGCGAAAAACGATAGAAAGGGAGTGGGACCATGGCATTGCAAGCAGATGTTCGTTATGTAGAATATCGAGTGGAAGGCACTGCAGCTCGCAAGGTTGAGCAGCAGACCCGACAGACACAGGTAACACCGGTGTATAAGCGCCGCAAGTCTGAACATAAGGTGATCGCCGTGGATCCTGTTGCTTTGGCAGGAATCGTCCTGTCGGTGATCGTCTTGATCGCAATGGCAGTTGGTCTGGTACAATATCGACACAATGTGCGTATGAGCCGCCAAATGAGTGCCTATGTGCAGCAGTTGGAGCAGGAAAATGCCCGGCTGGAAGAAACTTATAAAGCAGGTTATGATCTGGATGAGATCCGTGACATTGCGCTGGAAGCCGGTATGGTTCCTGCAGACCAGATGGAGCGTGTGACGGTATCGGTGGAAGAGCCTCAGGAAGAACAGACGCAGATGAGCTTCTGGGATACGGTGACCACATTCCTGGCAGGAATTTTTGCATAATTTAGAACCAGGCCCATACAATTAGGATAGTAGCTGCAATGGGCAGTAAGGGATTCCCCTTGCTGCCCATTTTGCACCATCTGAAGGAGGGCTGTTCGGTGGCAAAATCATTCCGAAGATCAAATCATTTTGAACGTGTCCGTGTGGATTCCGGCCATCATAAACGAATTATCGCCGCAATGACGGCACTGGCATTTCTGGCCTTTGTGCCGGTTGGGCTGCGGCTGTATCAACTGATGGTGATCCAATATGACTATTATGCCAATCTGGCACTACGCAATCAGACGAGGACCACCGTGGTCACCGCTGACCGCGGTACGATCTACGATGCAAATATGAACGTGCTGGCTTGCAGTGTCAGTGTGGAAAATGTGTACTTAGATCCCCATGAAATAAAACAGGCCAAGGAAGATATTGGCGAAATATCCGCTCGGCTCGGGGAAATACTGAATTTAGACCCCAATTGGATCGCTACGCAGGCGGTGGATACAAAAATGCGATACAAGCAGATCGCAGCCGGGATCGATTTGGAAACGGCAGAGAAAATTCGAGCCTTTATCAACGAAAATGACATTTCCGGCATTCATCTGGAACCCAACAGCAAACGCTATTATCCTCAAGGGGCTTTGGCGGCTCAGGTGATCGGCTTCACCAATGGATCCAATGTGGGGGCAGAAGGGATCGAGGCATCCTATAACCGCTTTTTGGCCGGGACAGCCGGCAAAGTCATTACAACAAAGGGCAATAATGAAATCGATATGCCCTTTTCCTATGAAAAGTATGTCCAGTCTATTCCGGGCTGCGATGTGGTTTTGACTTTGGATGCCACTGTACAGGCTTGCTTGGAAAAACGGGTGGAAGAAGCCATTGCCAAATTTGATGTACAAAATGGGGCATTTGGTATCGTTATGGATGTCAAAACCGGCCAAGTGCTGGCTATGGCTACCATGGGCAGCTATGATCCCAACAATTATCTGGAAATTTATGATGCCGAGCAAGCGCAGGTAGTGGAACTGCTGCGGCAGAAAGCGCTCCTTTTTCCAAAAGAAAGCGAAGCTTATCAGAATGCTTTTCAGACTTATCGGGATGCGCTGCAAACCGCACGACTGAAACAGTGGCGTAATCGGGTGATCTCTGACGGATATGAACCCGGATCTACCTTCAAGGTGCTGACCATGGCCGCCGCTCTGGATAGCGGAGCGATCACCCTGCAGAACCACTTTTCCTGCAGCGGCTCAGCGCATATCCCGGGACGAGCGCAGTTGTTGCACTGCTGGCGTTCAGCCGGCCACGGCAGCCAAACCACGGCGCAGGCACTGCAAAATTCATGCAACATTGCCTTCGCAAATATTGCCCTGCAATTGGGTGGCGAACGATTTTATGAATATGTAAAAAACTTTGGAATCTTGGAAAAAACAGGGTTAGATCTGTCCGGTGAAAGCAAAGGCGTGTTTTTTGATAAGGCATTGGTGACGGATACCCAGAAGTGGGGCACGGCATCGCTGACTTCCGGCTCTTTCGGGCAGACCTTTAAGCTGACGCCGATCCAGCTGGTGCGTGCGATTTCCGCTGTGGTCAATGGCGGCTATTTGATGGAACCGTACATCGTATCCCAGGTGACCGATGCCAATGGAAATACGGTGTTAAAACAGGAACCTACGGTGGTGCGCCAGGTGATCTCGGAAGAAACTTCCAAGACCATGCGCTTATTGCTGGAGTCCGTCGTCACAGAGGGAACGGCAAAAAATGCAGCGGTAGCCGGTTTTTCCATCGGTGGGAAAACAGGAACCAGTGAGAAAATTGATGTACTGGATCAAAATGGCCAGCCTACACTGGATAAGATCGTATCTTTTGTAGGGGTTGCGCCCATGGACGATCCACAATATATTGTATTGGTGGCGCTGGATACGCCCTCACGTTCCACTGGGATCTATATTTCCGGCGGTGTGATGGCTGCGCCTACGGTAGGTGCGGTGTTGTCGGATATTTTGCCCTATTTGGGCGTGGAGAGAAATTACACACAGGCGGATCTGGCCGGACAGGCGGTGATCATGCCCGATCTGACAGGGATGTGCATGAAAGAGGCAACTGCTGCGCTGAAAGCACTGAATTTGACGGCCAAAAGCATCGGCAATGATGCAGCCATCACCGGCCAGATCCCGGCAGCAGGGCAGAGTGTACCGGCAGGCAGCCAGGTGCTGCTCTATTACGGAGGGCAGACGAACCAGCGAACGGTAAAAGTTCCGGATTTTTCAGGTATGACCCGACAGCAAGCCAGCGATGCAGCCGGAAAACTGGGACTTTATATACTGGTGGCCGGAAATCCTTCGGTGGATACGAAGGTGAAGGTTATCGGACAATCAACGGCTTCGGGAACAGAAGTTCCCACAGGCACGACCATTACATTGACATTTGCGGATATCGACATCCGGGATTAGTGGGGGTACAAACATGAAATTAAGACAGTTGCTCAATCATGTAAATGTGCTGGAAAGCAATGCGGATATGGACATGGAGATTTCCGGCCTTTCCAGTGATACAAGAAAAGAGATCCTGTTTGGAAGCCTGTTTGTGGCACTGAATGGCTTTGCTTTTGATGGGAATAAATATATCCCACTGGCCATGGAAAAGGGGGCTGCGGTGGCGGTCACAGCCAAAAAGCCGGATATGGATGTGCCTTATGTGCTGGTGGATGATGACCGGCTGGCATTAGCACGGATCAGTGCCAATTATTACGGCCATCCGACGGAAGCGATGACCATGATCGGCGTGACCGGCACCAATGGAAAAACTTCCGTCACCTGGCTTCTGAAGCAGGTGCTGGAGCAATGCAAGGAAGCAAAAGTGGGACTGATCGGCACCATGGAAAACCAGATCGGTCAACAGGTGCTGGCTACGGATCGTACAACGCCGGAAAGCATCCAATTGCAGCAACTGTTTGCCCAAATGCGGCAGGCCGGATGTGCGTATGTGGTCATGGAGGTTTCAAGCCATGCCATTGCCCTCCATCGGGTAGAAGGGATCCATTTTACGGTGGCTGCCTTTACCAATTTGACGGAAGACCATCTGGATTTTCACAAAACCATGGACGCTTATGGCATGACCAAAGCGCAATTGTTCGACCATTGTGACAAGGCGGTGGTCAACAATGACTCCCCCTGGGGGCAACGGATGGTTGCGGGCAAGGCTTTGCCTGTGGTGACCACAGCGGTGGACGGTTGCGCTGATCTGAAGGCAGAAAATATCAAGTATAGTGGAGAAGGACTGGAATTCACAGCTGTTTATTATGGGAAAAGTGTGAATATCTCCGTTCCTATCCCCGGAAAGTTTACCGTTTACAATGTGCTGACTGTGCTGGGAATCGGTATGCAACTGGGGGTTGCGCTGGAAGATGCGGCTGCTGCACTGAAAAATGTTCGAGGGGTCAAGGGCAGAGTAGAGGTGGTTCCGACTCCCGGCAAGGACTATACCATTCTTATCGATTATGCCCATACCCCGGATGGACTGGAAAATGTGCTGAGCGCAGTGAGAGGTTTTTGCAAAGGCCGCCTGATCGCCGTCTATGGCTGTGGCGGCGATCGGGATAGGACCAAGCGTCCCATCATGGGTAGGATTGGTGTGGATCTGGCGGATCTGGCGGTCATTACCTCCGATAACCCCAGAACGGAAAAACCGGATGCGATCATTGATGATATCCTGGCAGGGTTAGGAAATGCAAAAAACTATGTTGCTATAGAAAATCGGATCGAAGCGATTCATTACGCCATAAATATCGCCCGTAAGGATGATATAATCGTATTGGCAGGAAAGGGACACGAAACCTATCAGGAAGTGATGGGGGTCAAGTACCACATGGATGAGCGAGAGATCGTGGCACAGTATCTGAAGGAGAAATAACCATGGCAAAGCTGACGTTGGCGCAGGCAGCCGCCTGGTGCGGTGGCCGCGTAGAAAAGAAATATGAAAATGTAATATTTGACGGCGCGAGCAATGACACGCGAACCATTGGACAAGGTCAGCTGTTTGTGGCATTGGTAGGTGTCCGAGATGGAAATGATTTTATTGGAGCGGCATTTGAAAAAGGGGCGACGGCTGTGCTGACCTCCCGGCCGACGGGGGATTATCCTGCCATTGTGGTGGATGATCCTCGCATCGCCCTGGGGCAAATCGCCGCCGGATTGCGGCAGAAAATGGGAATGACTGTCGTTGGCGTTACCGGATCGGTGGGCAAAAGTACCACAAAGGAAATGATTGCCTGTGTATTGGAATCGGATTATATTGTCAGCAAGACACCTGCAAATTTCAACAATGATCTGGGTCTGCCCATTACCATTTTGGGCATGGATCCGCAGACCCGGGTGGGTGTGCTTGAAATGGGCATGAGTCATGCCGGTGAGATTTCCTATTTATCCCATATTGCCAAGCCGGATATCGGTGTGATCACCAATGTGGGGGTGATGCACATTGAAAATTTTGGCTCTCAGCAGGGAATTTTGCAGGCAAAGATGGAAATTTTAGATGGCATGGACAAGCAGGGAACACTGTGCCTGTTTGCAGACGATACCAATTTGTGGAACAGTCGGGAGAAAATCACGCAGCCGGTGGTTTATTTCGGATGCGACAATCAGGACGGTCAAATTCTGGCAGAAGATATTCAACAGCAGGAAAATGCTATTCATTTTACCGTAAGAACAAAGAAGGAGCGGTTTGCAGTAATGCTGCCTGTGGAAGGACTGCATTATGTGGCGGATGCACTGGCGGCAATTGCAGTGGGTCTGCTCATGGGAATTCCATCCCGGCGTATTGCGGACAAGCTGAGTACGTTTCGGAATATGGCCGGAAGGCAGGAGTGCTTTGAAGAAAAAGGCTTCCATATTATCAAAGATTGTTATAATGCCGGCCCTGCATCCATGGAAGCTGCACTGAAGGTGCTGTCCAATCGTAAGGGCCGCCGTGTGGCGGTGCTGGGGGATATGCTGGAGCTGGGCGATCATCGGGAACAGGCGCACCGTCAGGTGGGGAAAATTGCGGCGCAGTGTGCAGATCTGTTGCTGGTTCTGGGGGATTGCGGCCATGATGTGATCTGCGGCGCATGGGGAGCCGGAATGCAGCAGGAGCAAACGATCCGTTGCAACGATCGAGATCAGATGGTACAACAATTGAAAACGCTGTGCCGACCGGGGGATGTCCTGTTGTTTAAGGGAAGCCACGGAATGCACATGGAATTGGTGTTGGAAAAGTTTTTAAGCGAGTAATAGAAAGAAAAACGGAGGCATAAGCATGATAAAGGTAATGATCACAGGCTTGTTGGCCTGTATTTTGACAGCAGGCATCGGCTATTTGCTGTTGCCGGTGCTGCGGGCGTTAAAGGCAGGACAGTCCATCCGTGAAGTTGGCCCCACTTGGCATAACAACAAGGCGGGTACACCGATGATGGGCGGCATCATGTTCATTCTTGCTACAGTGATCTGTTTGCTGTTTAATGTAGGTGTGATGACGGATCGGACACCCCTGTATGCACTGGCATTGGGACTGTGCTTTGGATTGATCGGCTTTTTAGATGATTTTTTCAAGCTGAAGTACAAGCGAAACCTGGGCCTGACGGCCATTCAGAAAGCACTGCTTCAAATGGCTGTGTCAGCTGTATATCTTTATATGCTGTATATGCAGGGTACCTTGACCAGTGATATTTACATTCCGTTCCTGAATAAGACCTTTTATTTGAATCCCATTGTCTATATTTTCTTTTCTATGTTTGTGATGGTGGGCTGTGTCAATGCCGTTAATTTGACCGACGGTGTAGACGGCCTGTGTGCCACGGTGACGATCCCTGTGATGGTGTTTTTCACAGCGGTGGCCATTGCCACGGAAAAGTTTGATCTGGCATTGCTGCCCGGCTGTCTGGTGGGCGGCCTGATCGCCTATCTGTTCTACAACTGGCATCCTGCCAAGGTGTTTATGGGAGATACCGGTTCTCTTTTCCTGGGCGGAACAGTGTGTGCGCTGGCCTTTGCGTTGGATATGCCTATTATTTTGATCCTGGTGGGATTTGTGTATATTGTGGAAACGCTGTCTGTGATCTTGCAGGTGAGCTATTTTAAATTGACACATGGCAAGCGATTGTTTAAAATGTCGCCCATCCATCATCATTTTGAAATGTGCGGATGGAAAGAAGTGAAGATCGTCATCATTTTCTCCCTGGTGTCTGCATTGATGTGTGTGTTGGCCTGGTTTGGCATTGCCGGGAGAATTTAACCGAAAGGAGTCTGTATGGCAGGGAAGAAATTGCTTCTTCATGCCAAAGATGATCTGCCATCCCACCGGGGAAGGCAGCCAAAAGTAGACCGTGTCTTTTTGGTTCTGGTGCTTTTGTTATTGGGCGTAGGACTGCTGATGCTCTATTCAGCAAGCTACGCCCAAAGTGAATATGATACAGGTTATCAAAGTTCTACGAAATATTTGCAAAAACAGGCTGTATGTGCTATGATAGGCATGGTCGCCATGTTTTTTTTCAGCCGCATCCCGGTCAGAACCTGGCAGCGATCAGCCTGGCCTATTTATGCGCTGAGCATTGCGCTGCTGCTCAGTGTGCTGGTCGTTGGACAGTCGGTCAATGGTGCCAAACGATGGATCAACATTGGCGGCATCCAGTTTCAGCCCTCTGAGATCGCTAAATTCTCCATGATCCTGCTTCTTGCCCGACTGACCAGGCAATATGGCCAGGATGCCCGATTTTTTCGGTATGGCGTTTTTGGCTTTGGCTGTGCCATGCTGGGACTGTTGGTCCCTTTGGCACTGGAAAAGCATCTGTCTGCCATCATGCTGATGGGCATGGTAGGCGTGGTAATGATGTTTGTGGCCGGAACAAATCCCAAGTGGCTGCTGGCCGGCGCAGCGGCAGCGGCAGCATTCGTGCTGATTTATATTAGCTTTATGGGATACGCCGGCGATCGTGTGACCGCTTGGTTGCATCCGGAACAGGATCCGGGCGGTAGCGGATATCAGATCCTGCAATCGCTGTATGCCATTGGTTCCGGAGGACTGTTTGGATTGGGATTTGGAAAATCCAAACAGAAATATCTTTATCTGCCCTTTCAATATAACGACTATATTTTTGCGATCATCTGTGAAGAATTGGGGCTGGTGGGTGCAATGCTGATCATTTCTTTGTTTGCTGCAACCATTGCCCGTGGATATTGGATCGCCCTTAGGGCGAAAGACCGTTTTTCTACCGTTTTGGCCGCAGGGCTGATTACGCTGATCGCCGTGCAGACCATTTTAAATTTAGGCGTGGTTACCAATCTTTTGCCTTCGACAGGCATTGCCTTGCCGTTTTTCTCCTATGGAGGGACGGCGCTGGCAGTTAACTTAGGAGAAATGGGTCTTGTTTTGAGCATTTCCAGATATCGAAACCAACCAAAGCAACAGGAGGAACTCCAATGAATGTGATTTTTACCTGTGGCGGTACCGGTGGCCATATCAACCCGGCCATTGCCGTTGCAGATGTTTTAAAAAAGCGCCATCCGGATTGTAATATCCTTTTTATCGGTGCTACCGGAAAGATGGAAGAAACACTGGTGCCCAAAGCGGGATATGCGCTAAAGTGCCTGCCTGCTTCAGGACTGAGCCGAAAGAAAAATCTGCAAGGCATCAAACAAAATGTTCATGCGGTGTCTTGCGTGTTGGGGGCGGTCAAGGCCTGCAAAAAGATTTTCAAGGAATTTAGACCGGACGTGGTGATCGGTACCGGCGGCTATGCCAGTTTTCCGGCGCTGTATGCCGCTCAAAAAATGGGTATTCCCACCTGCGTCCATGAAAGCAATGCAGTTCCGGGTGTCACGACAAAGATGGTGGCCAATAAAGCAGATCATGTGTTGGTGGCCTTTGCCGAAAGCGCAGCCTATTACAAGCATCCGGAACGGGTGCAGGCGGTGGGAATGCCGGTGCGACAGGAGTTTTGGACATTGCACCGCAGTCAGGCACGCAAAGCTCTCCGGTTAGACGATGCAACACCTCTGGTAGTTTCTACCTTTGGAAGCCAGGGTGCAAAAGTGATGAATGAAATGACGGCGCAGTTGTTCGCATTGGAACAGCAGCATGGTTTTCCCTTCCATCATATCCATGCAGTCGGTTCTTTCGGTGCAGCTTGGATGCCGGAGAAGGTGAAGGAGCTGGGTGTTGATCTTACCCAATGCCCCAGCATTGATATGCGGGAGTATATTTATGATATGCCCACTGTTTTGGCGGCTGCGGATGTTGTGCTGGGTCGTGCAGGCAGCGGTACCTGTAATGAGATCGCAGCCACCGGCACGCCTTGTATTTTGGTGCCTTCACCCAATGTGACCAATGACCACCAAAATAAAAATGCCAAAATTCTGGAAGGTCGTAACGCTGCCATTTTAATGCCCGAGAGCGAATGCACAGCACAAAAAATGTTTGACACCATCATGGAACTGCTGAATGATCCTCTGCGCTGCCAGCAGATGTCTGCTGCACTGGGTGCAATGGCCGTGGTGGATTCCGCAGAAAAAATATGTGACCTTGCAGAAAATCTTTGCAAAAGATGATCCTTGGAGGAAATACCATGGAAACAGAAAAAAATACGCCCCAGCGGCGGCGTAAACGTGCTCCGGTACAAAAGCAGGAGCCACGACCACGGGAAGAGATCCAGTACACGCAGCCAAAGCCTTTTTTTCGAAAAAAACTGCTGGTTCAGCTACTGACGCTGGCGGCGGTGGTGCTGGCGGTGGCCATCGGCGTTTCCGTATTCTTTCAGGTGGATACGATTCAGGTGACCGGTGCATCCAAGTATAGCGCACAAACGGTGGCACAGGCTTCCGGAATTGAAACAGGGGACAGTTTGCTGTTTTTTGGCCGTGGTGGCGCAGCCAGCCGTATTAAAGCGGCGCTTCCGTATATTTCCAGTGTCCGCTTTGAGGTCAAACTGCCCGGAACGGTGAATATTATCATCGAAGAAAGAGCGGTGGTCTATGGTGTGGAAGCATCGGATGGAACCTGGTGGAAGATCGGCGCAGACGGCATTGTGATCGAACAGGCCGGCAGCGATAAAGATACGATCCCCACGGTGACAGGCGTGCAGCTGAGCCAACCGACTCCGGGAAAAAAGGCACAAGCAGCTGAGCAGCCGCTGGAAGGTGAAACCTATACCACCACCCAACAGGAGCGGTTGGATGCCGCACTGAAAATCCTGAGTCAGTTGGAAAAGTGGGAACTGTTTGAAAAAGTGACCAATGTGGATGTAACGGATCTGTTTGGCCTGCGTCTGAGTTGTGTCGGCAATTATCGGATAGAGCTGGGAGATGTGTCGGACATGACCAAAAAGATCGGCATTGTAAAATCCGCATTGGAGGAGCTGGCAGACTACGGCGGTGGCGTACTGAAACTGTTCTACGAAGATGAAAAATGGCAGGTGCAGTGTAACCCGTGGTCATAAGGTAGATTTTTGCCAAAAAAACTTTGCCGAAAATGCAGAATTTCTATTGACCAAATGGGATTTTCAAGATAGAATATATAGGTAAAGGAAAAATTTCTGCACAGTAGCTTGCTTGCTGTGCGTGTACCGTAGGAGGAAACAATATGCCAGATTTTCAGGAACGTGTTGTAAAGATCAAGGTCATTGGTGTCGGCGGTGCCGGTAACAATGTTATCAACAGAATGATTGATGCCGGTGTTCAGGGCGTTGACTTTGTCGTTATCAACACCGATAAGCAGGATCTCAATAAGTCTAACTGCCCCAATAAGATCCAGATCGGCGAAAAGCTGACCGGCGGTATGGGCGCAGGTTCTAAGCCCGAGATCGGCCGTAAGTCCGCTGAGGAATCTCGCGTGGCAATTTCTAAAGTGCTGGAAGGCACAGATATGGTCTTTATCACCGCAGGTATGGGCGGTGGTACCGGTACCGGTGCAGCACCCATCGTTGCTGACCTTGCACATGAGGCAGGCATCTTGACTGTTGGCGTTGTCACCAAGCCGTTTAAATTTGAAGGCGCAAACCGGATGCGTCAGGCTGAAAAGGGTATCGAGGAGCTGCACGGCAAGGTGGACTCCCTGATCGTCATTCCCAATGACCGCCTGAAGTATGTAACAGATCAGAAAATCACTTTTGCCAATGCTTTCGGCATCGCAGACGATGTGCTGAAGCAGGCAGTGGTTTCTATTTCCGAGCTGGTCGGTTTCTCTGATCGAGTCATTATCAATCTGGACTTCGCAGACGTTTCCGCTGTTATGAAGGATGCAGGCCGTGCCCATATGGGCGTGGGTGTTGCGGCCGGTCGGGAGAAGGCCGAGCAGGCTGCGTTGGCTGCCATCGCCAGCCCCCTGCTGGAAACTGCCATTACCGGTGCTACCGGCGTTCTGGTGAACGTTACCGGCTCTTCTGAGCTGACCTTGGACGATGTGGAAACAGCTGCTAATATTGTTCAGGAGAATGCAAATCCTGAGGCAAATATTATCTTCGGAGCCACCTCTTCCGACGAGTTTGAGGATGAGATGCGGGTCACCGTAATTGCTACCGGCTTTGAGCAGAAGCTGGAAGAGAAGCCCTCCGCTGTCAAGACTGGCACCGGTGCAAAGCCTGTTGCTGCCAATAATGACCTGGACGACATTTTTAGCCTCTTCCGTCGTTGATACATCAATATCACATCCCAGGCGAATGCCTGGGATGTTTTCTTAGGAGATTTTTATGGATGCGTATAAGGCTTTGGCGGCTAGCTATGATCGCCTGACCAATGATGTGGATTATAAAGCTGTGGTGGAATTTTACGACCGGATCATTGACCGGGAAGGGCTACACCCACGGACAGCTGTGGATCTGGCCTGTGGTACCGGCTCTGTGGCACTGTTGCTGGCGCAAAAGGGAATGCAGGTGATAGGGGTAGACTTGGCACCGGAGATGCTGACAGTGGCATCGCAAAAGGCGCAGGATATGGAAAATCGTCCCCTCTTTGTTTGTCAACCGCTGCAAAATCTGTGTTTGCCCAGAGGGGTGGATCTAGCGGTCTGTGCTTTGGACAGCCTGGACTATATTACAGATCCTGCGGATTGTGAAGCAGCCATCCGTCGGATATATAAGGCGCTGAACCCCGGCGGTATTTTTATTTTTGATGTGAATACTCCGGAAAAACTGAAAGCCATGGATGGTCAGGTTTTTCTGGATGAGGATGACGATGTGTATTGCGTCTGGCGTGGAGAATTTGATAAAAAAAGCAATATTTGTTCCTATGGCATGGATCTGTTTCAGCGTCATGGGGAAGGCTGGTATCGTTCTTTTGAGGAGCATCGGGAATATGCCTATTCTCAGAGCCAATTGACGTCCTATTTGAAAGCGGCGGGGTTTACACATATCCGTGTTTTTGCAGACCGGCAGTTCCGTGCGCCCAGAGAAGGGGATCAGCGCATTTATTTCAAAGCAAGAAAAGGCAAGTTGATTAGAAAATCATAACCACCGGCCGTGCCGGCGGGATCTTCAATTTTTGTATTGTTTTGGACAATGACCTCCCAACTGTAGGGGCGGATACCATCCGCCCGAAAAGGATCCGGCGATTGCCCCATCCCGGGCGGCAGATTGCCGCCCCTACCAAAAGGGAAATGCCCTACCACCGCAGATGCGATTACCCACGCACCGAGGCCCCCTTGTGTAAAGGGGCTGTCACCGCATTGCGGTGACTGGGGGATTGTCACTACGAGAACAACCCCTCCGAGCAAAATCAAAGATTTTACCCACCTCCCCTTACACAGGGGAGGCTTATCGCTGCGGCGAAACTGGGCATAGCGAAAGCTTTTTGGGACTACCGGCACTGCCGATGGTTTTCTTCTATACAATAAAAATGTCGTGCCCACTGGCACGACATTTTTGGTATTTTAAGGCTTTTTGATAACGAAGATCATGCCCAGCGCCACGGCTGCCAGACTCAGCAGAACTGCAAAAGGTGCCAGATAACTATCATAGCGGACTTGGAGACTGCTGCAGGCGGTGGATATCAGGGAGGAGAGGATGATGTTGAAATTGATCACGCTGAAATTGGTGGCAAAGTGCTTGGTGCCGTAAAATGCGACCGTGAAAGTGGAAGCGCAGGTGGGACAGCACCCATAAGACAGACCAACAAGGCAAAGACCGATAACACACAGGGGCAGAGACGAGATCCATACGGCCAGAAGGCAGATCAGTGCTGCCAAAATGGCCAAAATGCCGGTGCAGATCATGGTTGCCTTTCTTCCTACGATGTCAAACAGCGTGCCGATCAAGATCCGCCCCAGACCGTTGCACACCGACAGCACACCCACCAGAGTGGTAGCCAGCGCAGCGGCTGCACCAACAGAAAGGGCAAGATCTTTGGCAAAGCTGATAACACAGTTTCCGACTGCACCCAGCAGACCAATGGCTAAAAATGTAAACCAAAAAGCTGGACGGCGGATCATTTGTGCGGTGGTGTAATCCCGGGCTTCAAAGGTTTCGCTTTTGGTGGTGCTGCGGGATCTGGGGGCAGGGAGACAGACACGCTGATCCGGTCGGCGGAGGATCAGTCCGGTGATGATCAGGATAATGCCCAGACCCATGCCCAGTGCCATGTAGGCGATTCTCCAGCCGAAGGACTCGATGACCGATCCTGCCAGATTGCCCAGTACCAGAGAACTGGAGCCAAAGCCCATCATCAATGCACCACTGCAAAGTCCCTTTTTGTCGGGAAACCAGGCGCTTACTGTGCCGATGACCACGTTATAGGCAATGCCGATGCCGAAACCGGCCAGCAGTCCATAGCTCAGGTACAGCATCAGAATGCTTTTGCCATCAATGGTGGCAGCCAAAATAAATCCGGCTGCGGCCAGAATTCCTGCAATGATGGTGGAAAAGCGAACACCGATCTTGCCGGAAAGCTTTGCCCCCGCAAAACCGCCCAGACAGAAGCAGATCATGGTAATGGTGAAGTTCAGGGTCAGCTGCGCGGCATTCCAGCCGAATTCACTGCTTAGGGGAGATTTTAAAATGGACCAGCCGTAAAGAATTCCGGCAAACAGCATGGAAATCACGCCCAGTGCCAGATAGAGCCAGCGAATGGATAGATTTTTGTTTTTCATTTGGATGCTCCTTTAAAGAAAGCCTATCGCAGAAAGGTGCGATAGGCTTTTTGTGATTTTGAAATTACAGCTCGCAGTTGCCTACAGTTCTGGGGAAAGGAATGGCATCACGGATGTTGCCGATGCCGGTCAAATACATGACCATACGCTCAAAACCCAGACCGAAACCGGCGTGACGGGCAGAGCCATATTTCCGCAGATCCAGATAGAAGTCGTAGTCTTCAGCATTCATGCCCAGTTCCTCAATCCGGGATTTCAGCAGTTCGTAGTTATCCTCACGCTGGCTGCCGCCGGTGATCTCGCCAATGCCGGGCACCAGACAGTCCACAGCAGCTACCGTCTTTCCGTCGGGGTTCAGCTTCATGTAGAAGGCCTTGATCTCCTTGGGATAATCGGTAACGAATACGGGCTTTTTGAATACCTGTTCGGTGAGGAAACGCTCATGCTCGGTCTGCAGATCGCAGCCCCAGGACACGGGGTACTCAAACTGGTCGTTGTGCTTGCTCAGCAGTTCTACGGCCTCGGTGTAAGTGATGCGGCCAAACTGGTTGTTGACCACGTTGTTCAGTCGATCCAACAGACCCTTATCCAGGAACTGATTGAAGAAAGCCATTTCTTCCGGTGCGTGTTCCATGACATAGGAGATGATGTACTTGATCATATCCTCTTCCACGCGCAGCAGGTCATCCAGATCAGCAAAAGCCATTTCCGGCTCGATCATCCAGAACTCTGCAGCATGGCGGGTGGTGTTGGAGTTTTCGGCACGGAAGGTGGGGCCGAAGGTGTAGATATTGCGGAAAGCCATGGCGTAAGTTTCGCCGTTGAGCTGGCCGGAAACGGTCAGGTTGGTGGGTTTGCCGAAGAAATCCTGGGTGAAATCCACTTTGCCATCCTCAGTCAGAGGGATGTTCTTCAGATCCATGGTGGTGACCTGGAACATTTCGCCGGCACCTTCACAGTCAGAGCCGGTGATCAGGGGTGTGTGGACATATACAAAGTCCCGATCCTGGAAGAAATGGTGGATGGCCATGGCAGCCAGACTTCTGACACGGAACACAGCCTGGAAGGTGTTTGCACGAGGGCGCAGATGGGGGATCGAACGCAAAAACTCCATGGAGTGTTTCTTGGGTTGCAGGGGATAGTCTCCGGTGGAAGGACCTTCTACGGTGACGGTGTGAGCCTGAATTTCAAAAGGCTGTTTGGCATCGGGTGTCAGCTCCAGTGTGCCCTTGACGATGAGGGCTGCGCCCACATTGATCTTGGAAATCTCCTGGAAATTCTCAATGCTGTCATTATAAACCACCTGCACGGGGGTGAAGTAAGTGCCGTCATTGAGGACAATAAAGCCAAACTGCTTGCTGGGACGCTTATTTCGTACCCAACCGCCGATGGTAATTTCCTGACCGGCATATTTGTCGGTGTTTTTGAACAGTTCACGGACAGTGATAAGTTCCATAAGTATTTCCTCTCTTGTTTATGAAAATCTCTGGTTATTATACGCCAGATTGGTCAATTTTACAAGAGGCAAAAGAGATTTTTGTTAAATTTATCTTAAAGATGGCTGATTTTCCACTGAATATCAGAAGTTAAAAAGAATTGGAGGTCAGGTTTTTCCAAAGATTTTTTGAAAAGGCCTTTTCAAAGCTATTAAAATATAGTAAACTATGAACAAAGTAAGAAAAGGGAGCGGGGAAATGGAACCTGAAGTTTTGCAGGGCACCATCGGTGCTGTAGTCTATCAGAATTACGACAATGGCTATGCCGTTCTGCGCCTGCGCTGTGCAGACGGTCAGACGGTTACCGTGGTCGGCACGATTCCGATGGCCTCCGTGGGTGAACGGCTGATGGTCACAGGTCGCTGGACCAGCCATGCCAGTTTCGGCCGCCAGTTTGAAGCAGAGTTTTTGGAACGACTGATGCCCCAAACCGGCATGGAGATCCTGAGCTACCTGTCTGGCCGGATCATTAAAGGAATCGGACCTCGAACAGCGGCACGGATCGTGGAGCGGTTTGGCGATCAAACCCTGCTTGTTATGGAACGGGAACCCCAACGGCTGGCAGAGGTGCCCGGTATCTCCGCAGCCAAGGCCAAGGCTATCGGTGAAGAATTCCGTCTGCGAGTGGGAATGCGGCAGCTAATGGAGTTTTTTACTGCCCATCAATTGCCCACAGAGCTGGCACTTCGGGTCTACAAGCTCTATGGCGAACAGGCGGTAGAACTGTTGTATGACGATCCGTACCTTTTGATGGATGATGGATTGGATGCGCCTTTTGGAGCGGTGGATCGCTTTGCTGTGGAGTTGGGCGTTGCAGGCAACGACAGTCGTCGGGTGGAAGCAGGTATCCTTTTTGAACTGCGATATAATCAGAGTGCCGGGCATAGCTTTTTACCGGAGGATAAGCTGACTTTGGCTACAGCCCAGTTGCTTTCGGTGGAAACAGAAGATATTTCCGCCGGTTTGCAGCGATTGCTGGAAGTCCAGCGCTTGATTCGGGACAGGTTGCTTGGTACGGATGTGATCTATCTGCCTGATCTTTACGAAGCAGAACAGCAGATCCATGACCGCCTGAAAGAAAGCGCAAAACTGACATTCCATCCTCAAGGCAGCATGGAAGCCATGCTGGAGATGGCGCAGCAGGAAAGCGGCCTGCAATATTCGGAGAATCAGAAGCAGGCCATTCGCGATGCCATGGAGTGCGGCGTGCTTCTGCTGACCGGCGGCCCGGGCACCGGTAAGACAACGGTTCTCAAAGGTGTGCTGTCTGCATTTCGGCAGATGGGTTTGCGTTGCGTGTTAGCAGCCCCGACTGGACGTGCTGCCCAGCGTTTAACGGAAGTAACGGGGGAAGAGGCTTCTACCATCCATCGACTGCTGGAGGCTGGTATCGATCCGAACACAGGGGATATGTTTTTTGCCAGAGATGAAGGCAATCCCCTGAAAGCAGATGCTGTGATCATCGATGAGATGAGTATGGTAGATGTGCTTTTACTGCACTGCCTTTTAAAGGCTGTGCCCGAGAGAGCCAGGCTGATTTTGGTGGGAGATCCGGATCAGCTGCCGCCGGTAGGCCCGGGCTCGCCGTTTGCCGATTGCCTGGCAAGCAATGTGCTGCCTACCGTCCGCTTGACAGAGATTTTTCGCCAAGCACAGCAAAGCCTGATCGTTATGAATGCCCACCGGGTCAATCGGGGAGAAATGCCCCAATTAAGGGATGTGAAAAACGACTTTTTCTTCCTGCGCTGCAAGTCGGAGGAAGAGGTGGCCAAAACAGTGCAGGATCTTTGCAGCAGCCGCCTGCCCCAAAACATGGGTATTCCTTCGGAGGAGATCCAGGTGTTGACCGTCACACGCAAAGGGGGCGTTGGGACCTGGTCACTGAACAGACGATTGCAGCAAACGCTTAATGGCCCATCTCCTGCCAAAAAGGAGCGCCAATGGGGAGATTTTTCCTTCCGAGAGGGTGATCGGGTCATGCAGATCCGCAATAATTACGATATCATGTGGAAGAAGACCGACGGCAGTGCTGTTGGCAGTGGCGTTTTCAATGGTGATATTGGTCAGATCACAGCCATCGACTTGCAGATGGAAACGATGACAGTGGTTTTTGAAGAAAAAGAAGTGGTCTACGATTTTACACAGCTTGGAGAGTTGGAACCTGCCTACGCCATGACCGTACATAAAAGTCAGGGAAGCGAATATCGGGCGGTCGTCATGCCGGTGTGGAACGGCTCTCCCTATTTGCTGAGCCGCAGTGTACTGTATACTGCGATCACCAGAGCAAGAGAGTTACTCATTATGGTGGGACGGGAAGAAGTTGTGGCGGCCATGACGGGAAATGCCAAGAAAAATCGCCGCTATACCGGTCTGAAGCTGCGTTTGCAGGGGAAAAACCTATGAAGATCATACAGATACTGGATTGTCTGCTGTTTCCGAGAAAGTGTGTCCTGTGCGGCAAAGTATTGGAGAAGGATGAAACGGATTATTGCCATCATTGCCGCATTCATGTGCCCCAATGTCCTGTTTCAAATTCAAAATATCCCTACTTGAACAAGTGGGTGGCCTTGTGGTATTATGAAGATGAAGCAAGAAAAAGTCTTCTGCGCTTTAAATTCCAGGGCAAGCGGCATTATGCTGCTGCTTATAGCAGTGTCCTTGCCATGAAATTGGTGGAAGAAGCGTGGACGGATTTTGATATTTTGACATGGATACCGGTCAGCGACAAACGGCGGCGTCAACGGGGTTACGACCAGGTGGAATTGCTGGCCAATGCGCTGGCACAGGAACTGGGAATAACCGCACAGGCCTGCCTGAAAAAGGTGTGGGATAATCCGGCACAATCCGGCATTTTGGGTCAGGCAGAACGCAGAGCGAATGTGCTGGGCGCTTATCGGGTACTGAAGACTGAGAATATAAGAGGCAAGCGGATATTATTGTTGGACGATATCGTTACCACCGGCGCTACGGCCGGAGAATGTGCCCGTGTTTTATTAACAGCCGGAGCAAAAGAAGTAAATTTGGCCGTGATCGCAGCGGCGCGACAACATAAAAAAGGTAGTAGGTGAACATCATGCAGCTTTTTGCAAATGATTTGGGCGTGGATCTGGGCACTTCCAATGTGCTGATCTATGTGGATGGACAGGGAATTGTGATCCGGGAGCCTTCTGTGGTGGCAGTGGATAAAAACACTGGCCGACTGCTTCAGGTAGGTACGGAAGCCAGAAATATGCTGGGCAGAACACCGGGAAATGTGGTGGCTATGCACCCGCTGAAAGAGGGTGTGATCTCAGACCATGGTATGACAGTGCGATTGTTGCAGACCCTGTTCCGGCGTGCAGCCAAAAAATCCATGCTTTTGTCGAAACCACGGGTCATCATCTGTGTCCCCAGCGGTATTACCGAGGTGGAGGAGCGGACAGTCATCAATGCCGCCATTGAAGCCGGTGCCAGAAGAGTGTATCTGATCGAAGAGCCGCTGGCAGCGGCTTTGGGAGCAAACCTGGATATCAGCGGCCCCAAGGGGCAGATGGTGGTGGATATCGGCGGCGGTACGACGGATGTGGCTATCCTGACGCTCAATGCGGTGGCGGTTTCCTCTTCGTTGAAAGTCGCCGGTGACAGCTTTGACGAAGCCATTGCCCGGTATGTCCGTCGCCGTCATGGTGTGGTCATTGGCATGACCACTGCAGAGGATATCAAGATCAAGATCGGCTGCGTTTGGGAGCGTCCGGAGGAGATCGTGGCTACAGTCCGTGGACGGGATGCAAAAACCGGCATGCCCCGGGAATTGACACTTTCATCCACAGAGATTTTCGAGGTTCTGCGCCGTCCTGCCCGTCAGATCGCAGACGAGGTGGTGGCAGTTTTGGAAGATGCTTCCCCGGAACTGGTCAGTGATATCACCGAAAGTGGCATTACCCTCACCGGCGGCAGCAGCCAGCTATGGGGCATGGCGCAGCTGATCGAGGCAAGAACCGGCCTTCCCTGCACCATTGCTGACGATCCAGACTCCTGTGTGGCCTACGGCTGCGGCAGAAGCCTTGCCTGGATGAACCACATGACAGAAGGTGCCATTAACATTGCCAGAAAGAGATTGCTCAGAAATAACGATTAAAAGGTGGGGCAAATTTATGAAAAAGCATAAAGCGCTATACACCAACGAGAGCATTACATATTGGCCAAGTTTTACCGCAGGCGTGGGCATGATTTCCTTTTGCGGAGTAGGTTTGCTGATTATGGTGTCGTACTTCATATTGATATTGCGTGATGGTAATGTTGCCAAGGAAACAGTCATTGGGTTGATCATTGGTTCATGCCTGTGCGTGGCGGTTTATGTGTGGCTGCTGATGCTGGCAGTCAGATCCATGTTTTGCTGCATTACAGTTACAGAAAGTGGCTTTTCAATCGTGAACAAAGCGCACCATAGACAGACAAACATTCTATGGGAACAGGTGAAAAGTGTGTCTTTTTTTCAGGAATCCTATCGGGGTCGAAAACAGTATCGGGTTTACCTGAAAGAAGCGGATCCGGGAGCATATATTGCAATACCCATTAGTATGGTAAATGAAGAAAAACTTCGTGCCATGATTCCTGCCCAATTATTGACGAATAAAGCCTATTGGGTGTGAAGGAATAGGAGTGCAAGATATGGAAAAGAAAGTGAAAATGGGCATGGGCGCACTGTGGTGTGTCAGCCTTATATTTGCGCTGGTTGGCCTGTCCTTCCTGCTGGTGGGTGGCTGCTTGATCTTTGTTCCCCAGGATGAGGAGGCACGGACTGTGGCTCTGGTGTTTATCCCATTGGGCGTATCATTTTTGCTGGGTGGAGGTTGCGGATTTATTGCCCATCGTGCCAAAGGCAAGCGTGCAGCGAAAATGGTGGCTTCCGGCCGCTATCTGTGGGCGCAGATCGTGGAGTTTCGCCCCAATTATAATGTGCGCTTCAATGGCCGCAATCCTTATATGGTGGTGGTCCGCTACACAGACGGCCGGGGCAGACACCACATATTTAAGAGTGAAAGCTTGATGAAACTGTGTCCTGATCCCAGCCTGTATGGGAAGCAGGTAAAGGTCTATTACGAGGATGAAACTTTCCGTCACTATTATGTGGATACGGAAGGGCTTATGGGCAATGTGATCGAACATTAAAAAACGCCGGAGGGATATCCCTCCGGCGTTTCCGTTTAGATGGTGGTATAACCGCAGCCGTCGTTGCTGTTTTCTTTGTCGCAGCCTGTGGAAGCAAACTGCTGGGCAGGGAAGGGAATGCGGCTGAACATTTCGCAGGGATCTTCGGCGCAGCCGGGGGTGTCACAGCATTCCCGGCAGGGAATGGCGTAATCATTGACAGGAACCACGATCTGGGCATCCCGTTCCAGTCGCACAATGGAGAATTGTCCCAGGGTAACGAACAGCCGACGTTGATCGCCGGAGAGTACCAGTTCGTCATCAAACACTTCTTTGATGAAGCCGGGGATCTGCACCACGGTCTGCTCGCTGCTGCAATCGCATACGTCCTTGACCTTGCTGGCCAATACCATGGGATCCAGCACTTCCACCACGGCTGTGGGGCGATTGGCACAGTAGGCAGTCAGGGCATCGGCAGAGCCGAGCCTTGTTTTGCTGGTGAAGATGTGGGCACGGCTGTCTTCGCCGCACAGTACTACCCGTTTGGAGAAGACCACAAGGCCTGTTAATGTAACAGGTCGGGCAGTGCCGACGATCGCATCGGCCAGAATGCGGTAGTAGAATGTGATGTCGATGCAGTAGTGGTTGCGATCAAAGGCCACCGGCTCTACATCAATGTAGGCGTACAACAGGTCAGCGCATCTCACTTTTGCACCTGCGGCAGTGTCCAGCAGGTTCTGAGAACTTGTGGTTAAGTACACACGCAGATCCTCGATGCAGTCTTTGTCCCGGCAGGAGTCGGTGATTTTCTTGGTGTGGATGGAAAGCGCCTGTGGTGTGGTGTCAGGGCAGCAGGCGGTGTCCTGTATGCGTTCAGCCATATCAATAACCTCCTATTCGATATAAGCAAAGGTGCTTATAGGACAGTTTATGCGTATCCTGCATAAAAGTGCGAATGATAAGACCGAGAGGGAGATCCTCTCGGTCTTGACTTACCAATCGAAACGATAGGTGGTTTCACTGATGTATTTTTTTCCGGCAGGGACAATCGGCTGTATCCATTGGGGCTGGTGCAGTGCATCAGGATAAAACTGCGTTTCAAGGCAGACACCACTGCGAGGCGGATAATGCTGACCGCCTTTTCCGGTGCAGTTTGTATAGTTGGCGGTGTAGAGCTGAACACCGGGACAATCCGTGTACACTGACATGGTGCGCCCACTGGTGGGATCGGAAAGGGTGGCGCAGGGATTGCAAAAAACTTCAAAATTATGATCGTAGCCCTTTTGCAGGTACAAAGGCTTATAATCGGCATCCACATCCTGACACAGGGGCTTGGGAGTGCGGAAGTCCATGGGTGTTCCGGTAACGGAGCGGCATTCTCCTGTGGGGATGCTCTGTGCATTTGCCGGGGTAAAGTGCCGTGCAGGCATAGAAAGCACCTGTGCCATGGCTTTTTCCGGGCGATCATGGCCGGCAAGGTTAAAATAGCTGTGATTTGTCATATTAAAGACGGTGTCCCGATCAGCAATACCTTCGTAACGAACAGTGAGTCTATCGGAGGCTAGGGTATAGGTGACCGAAAGATCAGCATTGCCGGGAAATCCCTGATCCAAATGAGGGGAGTGAAGGGTAAAGGTGATGGATCGATCCGAATGGGACTGGACTTGCCACAAACGGATGTGGTAGCCGTCAGGACCGCTGTGCAGATTGTTTTCACCGTCGTTGGGGATCAGTGCATATGTTTTGCTGCCCACCACGATAGAAGCAGTGCCAATGCGGTTGGCGTTACGGCCTACCGTGGCACCCAGACAGGCATCGGAAGCGGCATAGTCAGCAGGTTGATCAAAGCCCAACACTACGTCCGCCATATTTCCCTGACGATCCGGCACAAAAAGACGAACCAGAGTTGCACCGAAGTCGGAAACAACCGCTCGCATTTGGCCACAGGATAGGGTGTACAGGGATGCGCAACGGCCATCAGGAGTAGGTCCAAAGAATTCCTTCATATTCACAAAATCCTTTCCTAAAGTATCAAAAAAGAATTTTTCATTTTTTTACGAACTTCTGAAATTATACAACATATTTTGTCGGATTTCAACGAAATAATTGTTTGTCGTCGAAAAAAGAGAATTCACAGTAAAAAAAGGAGGGGAACATAACATTGTTGTAAAATTGCACAAAAGGGAAGAAGAAAAATATATACATTATTTTGTGATTGCTACTTGAAATCAACACAAGATATAGTATATAATGTAGAAGCTGAGTATTATCGAAAACCTTACATATTTTGGAGGGCTGGTACATGAAAATCATAAAAAGAAGTGGTGCTGAAGCCATTTTCGATATCAATAAAATTGTTGTAGCCGTTCGCAAGGCCAACGAAGCGGTAGAAGAAAAGGTGCGTATGACCCCTTTGCAGATCAACCGCATTGCCCAAAGCGTGGCTATTTCTTGTGAGGAGCTGGGGCGCAGCCCCTCTGTGGAAGAAATTCAGGATATGGTGGAAAAGGCCATTATGGCACATGGTGCTTTCGAAGTGGCCAAGCAGTATATTACATACCGCTACACCCGCAGCTTGATCCGTAAGTCCAATACCACCGATGATCGGATCCTGAGCCTGATCGAGTGTAACAACGAAGAGGTCAAACAGGAAAATGCCAATAAAAACCCCACGATCAACGCTGTTCAACGGGATTATATGGCCGGCGAAGTGTCGAAAGACATTACAAGACGGATCTTGCTGCCTCAGGAGATCGTGGATGCCCACGAGGCAGGTATCATCCATTTCCATGACTCGGACTACTATGCCCAGCATATGCACAACTGTGATTTGGTGAACCTGGAGGATATGTTGCAAAATGGCACAGTCATTTCCGGCACACTGATCGAAAAGCCCCATTCATTCTCCACGGCCTGTAATATTGCCACCCAGATTATTGCCCAGGTGGCATCCAATCAATACGGTGGTCAGTCCATTAGCCTTACCCATTTGGCACCTTTTGTTCAGGTCAGTCGAGAGAAGATCCGCAAAACCGTAGAAAAGGAACTGGATGTGCTGGGTGTTGCCGCAGATGAGGATAAGGTCAATGCCATTGTGGAAGACCGCCTGCGGGACGAAGTCCGCCGTGGTGTGCAGACCATCCAGTATCAGGTGGTCACCCTGATGACCACCAATGGTCAGGCACCCTTCATCACCGTGTTCATGTATTTGAACGAGGCCAGAGATCCCCAGGAAAAGAAGGATCTGGCTATGATCATCGAGGAGATGCTCCGCCAGAGAATTGACGGCGTAAAGAACGAAAAAGGTGTCTGGATCACTCCTGCCTTCCCCAAGCTCATTTATGTGCTGGAAGAAGATAATGTCCGTGCCGGCACACCTTATTGGTATTTGACCCGTTTGGCTGCCCAGTGTACTGCCAAGCGG
Source organism: uncultured Oscillospiraceae bacterium (assembly GCA_964586875.1). Lineage (GTDB taxonomy): Bacteria > Bacillota > Clostridia > Oscillospirales > Oscillospiraceae > Faecousia. Next base: position 10,533 of record CAZPJH010000007.1, on the reverse strand, counting down.
ATGGTGCCTGACTATATCAGTGAAAAGAAAATGCTGGAATTTAAGGGCGATGTATATGTGTGCATGGGATGCCGCTCTTTCCTGACGCCTGACCGCTTCACTGAAGCCGGGGTGGGCAACATTGCCAATGCCGGAAATTATGAGCCGGGCAAGCATAAATACTATGGCCGCTTTAATCAGGGTGTGGTCACATTGAATTTGGTGGATATCGCCCTGTCCTCCGGCAAGGATATGGACAAGTTCTGGAAGATCTTCAATGTTCGCCTGGATCTGTGTTATCGGGCGCTGATGTGCCGCCACGAGCGCTTGAAGGGAACCCTTTCCGATGCTGCTCCCATTTTGTGGCAGTACGGTGCTTTGGCCAGACTTCCTAAGGGCGAGCCTATCGATAAACTGCTCTATGGCGGTTATTCCACTATTTCTCTGGGATATGCCGGCCTTTACGAATGCGTCAAGTATATGACCGGAAAATCCCACACCGATGAAGAGGCAAAGCCCTTCGCTCTGCGGGTCATGCAGTATATGAATGATGCCTGCAAGAGCTGGAAAACCAAGCACAATATCGACTTCTCTCTCTATGGCACACCGCTGGAGTCCACCACCTATAAATTCTCCAAGTGCCTGCAGAAACGCTTTGGCCTGATTCCCGGCATTACGGATAAGAATTACATCACCAATTCGTATCATGTCCATGTGGCGGAGAAAATCGATGCCTTTACCAAGCTGAAGTTTGAGTCTGACTTCCAGCAGTTGTCTCCCGGTGGCGCCATCAGCTATGTGGAAGTGCCCAATATGCAGCAGAATTTGGATGCAGTGCTGGAACTGATGCAGTTTATTTACGAAAACATCATGTACGCCGAGCTGAACACCAAGAGCGATTACTGCCAGTGTTGCGGATTTGACGGAGAGATCCAGATTAAAGAAGACGATGGCAAATTGGTCTGGTGCTGTCCCCAGTGCGGCAATACCGATCAAAGCAAGATGAATGTGGCTCGCCGCACCTGCGGTTATATCGGTACACAATATTGGAATCAGGGCCGCACCCAGGAAATCAAGGATCGGGTATTGCACCTGTAAAAGAAAAAGATGGACGTGCTGCAAAAGCGGCACGCCCATTTTTCATTTGCTTTTGGAGGGGATTTTTTGGATCAAGCCAATGATCTGGCCGGACAGGATCACTGTCAGCAGGGAATAGCCGATTCGGCGGAAGGGAATGTAGCTCAGGGAAAGGAGCAGCACGATCAGATCGCTGATCAGATACAGCCGCTCAATGGGAATTTTGGTGATGTGAGTCAGGCTCATGGCCAGTGCATCATCACCGGAGGTGGCACCGCCCACCCGGACACACAGGCCTGCGCCGACACCGATGAACAGGGCGCCGACAATGGATGCCAGCAACGGCAAATTGGCAATGCCCGGCCACAGAGGCGGAAATTGCTCACAGATAGCATAGCAGATGGAATATCCGGCAGTGGCGACGAAGGAATAGCCAATAAATTCCTTGCCCAGTGTCCGCCAGCCTAAGACGTAGCAAGCACCGTTGAGGATGACGCTGGAAATGGCAGGGGACAGGCTCAGCCAGTGATCCAGCAGCAAAATCAATCCGAAAATGCCACCCTCCGTCACCCCGGACAGGGCGTGGATGTTGTACATACCGAAGGCCTGAAATGCAGCTGACAAGAAAGCAATCAGGCAGTATTTTATTTTTAATCGAGGCATAGAAACTCCTTTTATTTTTTGTAGTAAATGCGATAATCCCTCTCTTTTCCGGGAGGGTCCAAGGAGTTGGTGGCAAACAGGGCGTGCAGGTCTGTGGAGCGGGCTTCCAGATCCCAGTAGGGATGATCAACACGCTGTCCGGCGTTGATGAACACGCCCTGATTTTTTGCATTTTTCAGCACCCGGCGGCCTCTGTCGGTAAAGGCCAACACCCGGGTGTAAGGAGGCTCTTGCGCCAGACAGTCGGCGGTGATGCCAAGGAAAGCACACATGGCCATCCGATCCAGGCGGCTTCTGGTGTAACGTTTGGACTTGGTGGCCGTGAGGATCTCTTCCGGAGTTGCTTCTTTACGGCAGGCGTGCATAAACTTGCGCCACAGACCTTCACCGCCGTAGGGGAGCAACTGAAATTCACTCTCTGACATGGTGCGAAGGCGGTAAAGCATGGCTTTTTCACCGTTTTTCAGGCAATGGCGAGTTGCATCCGCAACCACAGGTTGCGCCTTTTCGGGAACGAAGGATAGCCAGTCTTCTCCTTTTTCCATGCGAAGTCGCAAAGAAGTGGCGGAAGGATTGTTTTTATCCACCTCCGTATTATGATAGCTTCCTTGACGCACAATAGGAATAAGCTGTATGGAGGAATTTTGGGAGAGAATGGCCTTGCAGTATTCCACAGCCAATATATTGTTGGGTGTTTCTAAAACAGAACTGTCCAGCCCCATTTCGGTCAATGCCGCCTGGCGGGCAGCCGGAAAGGAAAGCCCTTTGTCCAGTTCTTTACGCAGTGCCGGAGAAAAAGAAGGGGACAACAGTGCCCGGGCGGTATTCATGATGGCGTTGCAGTCCGCTGTTTCTGCACCGAAGCAGATGCTGTCACATAGTTGGGACAGGATCTTAATACCGCCGGCGGCAAAACCTTCAGCCGAGGACAGGGCATAGGTGATGGGCAGTTCCAGAACCAGATCCGCGCCGCATTCCACGGCTGCTTGCGCCCGTACCATTTTGTCAAGGATGGCCGGGTGGCCCCGCTGGACATAATTGCCGCTCATCAGACAGACGATAGCACCGTCGCTGCCAATTTGATCGCGTACAAAAGACAGTTGCTTTTGATGTCCCAGGTGCAGGGGATTGTATTCGCAGATAATTCCTGTAATATGCAAAATTTGGCCCTCCTTTTTGAAAAAATATGGAAAAAGGGGTTGAGAAATCTCCGGAAATAATGTACAATGAACTTGTTATGGATATACTACCACACAAAGGCAAAAAATGAAACAATTATTTTAGGAGGATTCATTACAAATGAATGTACTGGTTATCAACGCTGGTAGCTCTTCTCTGAAGTATCAGCTCATGAACCCCGAAACCGGCGATGTGTCCGCTAAGGGCCTGTGCGAGCGTATTTATATCGACGGCCGCCTGACCCATAAGGTTGGCGACAACAAGGTGGTCAAGGATATTCCTATGCCCACTCACTCCGAGGCCATCGAGGCTGTTCTGAATATTCTGGTCGATCCTGAGTGCGGCGTCATCAAGTCCGTAGACGAGATCGATGCTGTCGGCCATCGTGTGCTGCACGGCGGCATGGAGTTCTCTGACTCCTGCATCATCAATGACGATGTTATCAAGGCCATCGAAAAGTGCATCCCTCTGGGCCCTCTGCACAACCCTGCTAACCTGATGGGTATTCGTGCCTGCCAGGCTGTTATGCCCAACACACCTCAGGTGGCTGTGTTCGATACCGCTTTCCACATGACCATGCCTCCCAAGGCTTACCGTTACGCCATCCCCACCGAGTACTATGAGAATGACGACATTCGTCGTTATGGCTTCCACGGCACTTCTCACAAGTATATTGCCCGTCGTGCTGCTGAGCTGTACGGCTCCAAGGACTTTAAGCTGGTCAACTGCCATCTGGGCAACGGTTCTTCCATGTCTGCTGTCCTCAACGGCAAGTGCCAGGATACCACCATGGGCCTGACCCCTCTGGCCGGTGTGCCCATGGGCACCCGCAGTGGTGACATTGATGCCGGTGTTGTCCAGTTCCTGTGCAACAAGTACGGCTATACGGTTGACGAGTGCCTGAACATCCTGAACAAGAAGTCCGGTGTGCTGGGTATCTCCGGTGTTTCCTCTGACTTCCGTGATCTGGAAGCAGGCGAGGCCAAGGGCGACGAGAACTGCATCCTGGCTCTGGAGAAGTTCTACTACGAAGTTGCCAAGTATGTGGGCGCTTACGCTGCTGCTCTGAACGGCATCGATATGCTGACCTTCACCGCCGGTGTTGGCGAGAATGGCCCCGATACTCGTGCAGCCATCTGTAAGTATCTGGAGTTCATGGGTGTGAAGATCGATCCTGAGCGCAACAATGTTCGCGGTAAGGAAGCAAAGATCTCTGCTGATGATTCCAAGGTGCAGGTTTGGGTCATCCCCACCAATGAAGAGCTGATGATCGCTCAGGATACTGCTGAGTTGGTCAACGCTGCCAAGTAATTTTAAACAAGCACATAAAAGTGCCGCCGCAATTGCGGCGGCACTTTTGGTACCAAAGGAGAATAATAATGGAAAATGTAATTGAACGCTTCCTGCGCTATGTATCTATGGATACCCAGTCCAATGAAGAAAGCGAAACCTGCCCCTCCACAGCCAAGCAGCGGATCTTGGGCGAAACTCTGGTGAAAGAAATGAAACAAATGGGCATTGCCGATGCCTACATGGATGCAGATGGCTATGTCTACGGTACTGTCCCCGGTGATGCGTCAAAGCCGATCATCGGACTGATCGCCCATATGGATACAGCCCCCGATTGCTCCGGCGAGAATGTGAAGGCGAAAATTGTCCCCTTTGACGGAAATGATATTTGTCTGAACGGCGAAAAGCAGATTTTCCTCAGTGAAAAGGATTATCCGGAACTTCTCGTGCATCGTGGCAAGCACCTGATCGTTACCGACGGCACGACTTTGTTGGGGGCGGACGATAAAGCAGGTGTGGCAGAAATTATGACCACAGCGCAGCGGCTACTGGCGGGGGAGCGTAACCATGCTACGCTGAAAATTGCCTTTACCCCCGATGAGGAGATCGGTCGCGGCGCAGATCGATTCAATGTGGAGCACTTTGGCGCAGACTATGCCTATACTGTCGACGGCGGCACCATCGGTGAACTGGAGTATGAAAACTTTAATGCAGCCGGTGCAAAGGTGGTTTTCCATGGACTGAATATCCATCCCGGTTCTGCCAAGGACAAGATGGTCAATTCTCAATTGGTGGCGATGGAATATAACAGTCTTCTGCCGGTGGCACAGCGTCCCGAACACACGGAAGGATACGAAGGTTTTATCATGCTTCACGGTATGGAAGGTCAGGTGGAGCAGTCTACGCTGCATTATATCATCCGTGACCATGACATGAGCAAATTCCTGCAAAAGAAGGCGGTCATGGAAGCAGCAGCTACATTTATCAATGCCAAATATGGCGATGGTACGGCGGAGCTTACCATCAAAGACAGCTATTTTAATATGAAAGAAAAGATCCTGCCCAAAATGTATATTGTAGAACGGGCAGAGAAGGCAATGCAGGCTGTGGGGATCACACCTGTGACTGTTCCTATCCGTGGCGGTACGGATGGTGCACGGCTCAGCTTTATGGGACTGCCTTGTCCGAATTTGTGTACCGGCGGTGCCAATTTCCATGGCAGATTTGAGTATGTGCCTGTGGAAGATATGGAAAAGATCACCGATATGCTGGTGGAGCTGTTGTGCAGCGCAGAGTAAGACATGGGCTTGCTGTATTTGATAACAGGCCCACATATTAGAAAAAGCACTTGGGGAACACCCCAAGTGCTTTTTCGTTTTGAACTTAAGCTTCAAAGTCCTTGTCGTTAGCTTCAACGATCTCTTCTTCGGTGACTTCGTCGCAGCAGCACTCGCAGTCGCCGTCTTCGCAGTCAGCGCACTCGCACTCGTCGCAGTCACAGTCGCAGGTGCACTCGCCGTCTTCGTTGCACTCGCAGTCGGCGCACTCGCAATCCTCACAGCAGCAGCCCTTGCCCAGCAGGTTCTTAGCCCAGGCAACGATCTTGTCACCATAAGTAGCGACGATGTAAACGACGCCGGCAACAGCGGCCAGAGCAGCCAGTACCTTTGCAATAACAGTGAAAGTCTTCATAAAAATGTCCTCCTTGTTTATGATTTTTTGCTGATTACAGTATACCCAAAAACGTGCAAAAAAGCAACTCTAATTTTTCAAATTTACAAAAAATTATAAATACCCATACATCCCTCGGATGCTGACTTCCCCTGAAGCGATCATAGATCGCTTACCGTCCGGCAATTGAACGATCAATGCACCATCCGGATCAATGCCGATGGCACGGGCATGTTGAACATGGTCAGACCGAAGAATGGATATTTCCTGACCGATGGTGACACAGCGCTGCGAAAAAATTGCTATGATCTGCTCTTTTTGTGTCAGCAGTTTATCGCTGATTTGATACAGTTGATCGATCAGTGCTGCGGCCAGTGGGGCACGATGACTTTTTCCTCCGGAGAGGGAAAGGGAAGTGGCGATGGCACGGATCTCCGTGGGAAAATCCTCCTTTTGCTGGCAGCAGTTGATCCCGATGCCGACAATGGCGTAGTCCACCAGCTTGGTTACAGGATCAATGCTCAGTTCTGTCAGAATGCCGCCTAATTTCTCTTTGCCGACCACCAGATCGTTGGTCCATTTGATGCCCGGAGTGATACCGGATGCAATGGAAACAGCTTCTGATGCGGCAACAGCCACGGCGCAAGTCAGGTGCATCAGCTCCTGTGCTGGGCAATGTGGGCGTAAGATCAACGAAAAATACAGCCCCAGACCTGTGGGGGAGGAAAAACTGCGTCCCATACGGCCGCGGCCGCCACTTTGAGAGTCGGCAATTACGATCGTTCCGTGGCAAGCGCCTTCTTGAGCCAGTTTTTTAGCGTAGGTATTGGTCGAATCGACGGTTTGCAAATGGATAAGATGCTGCCCCCAGGGATGACCCGGGGGCAGTTGCTTGGAAATATCTGAAAGAAACTCAGTCGATGTCATTGATGATTTCCTCCGGCGCATTATCCAGTGCTTCGGGATGTGCCATAATGCGCTTGAAGTGCTTAAAGAAGGCAGCATAGTAGAATCCGTCTACGATCCGCTCGTCCACATTGAGCTTGACATCCACATATTTTTTCTGCACCATGGAGCCGTCGTCCAGCAGCTGCATTTCTTTGCGCTTGCATCCGAATGCACAGAAAATGGGCATATTACCCAGATTGTACAGATGGTGATAAACCGGTTGGATACCCAGAGAACCCATGGAAGTGAAGTAAACGGAAGCGTGGAAGGGACTGATTTCCAGCAGGAACTTGGGCAGCAGTCCGAAGTAATCCAGGAATTTGATCAGCCACACCACGAATTTCAGCACCACACCGGGCACCATGGCCAGTGCGCCTGCGGTGTTGTCCACACCGGAGTCCAGGGGGGTATTCTTCACTTCTTCCACGGCTGCCTGGAATTTCCGATAGACATCCTCCGCCGTGTCCCGGCGGTTCAGATGAAGCTTGATGACGGTATCAGGGGCATCCACGGTCATTTCCTTTTTCACCGTCATGCAGAACTGGATGTCTTCACCGTGGGTGTAGATCTTCTGGCCTGCAATAAAGCGGTTCATGGCAGGGAATTTGCACAAACCTCGACAGTAGGCTGTCAGGATCACGTGGACAAGGCCGAAGTTGGTCAGGCCTTCCCGACGCTTTTGGCGGATATAGCGATCCACATTGGTGATCTCAATGGATTCTTCAAAGAGAATGTTGGATTCACAGCGGTGGACCATCAAATAGGGGGTGATTTGAGAAATGGCAGGCATGCTGCGAATGCGGCGGCCATCCACCCGATCACCCCAAGTGGGATGATACTCATTGGCAGGAGAAATGCGGATAGCCAGCGTGCCCAGGATCAGACCTGCAAACATGAAGATATCAGGCAAAGCACTCTCTTCATAAAAGCTGACACCGTGAGCGTGATTGGCATACAGGCTGAGTCCCAGACCGGAGAAGAAGATCAGCAGCAGAAACCAAGGGCGGTGTACCCGACCGGAAGAAATGATGGTGTAAAGCGCACAGCACAGAAGCAGAATTGCCCAATACATCGCTTTTACCAGCATGTCGTCACCGATAAAGGTGTGAGGGATGATGGCGTAGTGAATGCACATCAGCCACACGGGAATGGCCGTTTTGTAAAAACGTTCTTTGCCGGAAATCAATGCGATCAGCACATACAGGAAGGTGGCTGCTACTGGCAGAATGATTTGACTCCACACGTTGCTGTATTCGGCTGTTCCTTTCATACAGGCGAATACAATGCGGGTCACTGCCGAGCCGACCAGACCAAGTGCCATCAGCCATGTCAGCGGATTTTTACGACTGACATAATAATGTACTCTTTTTTCCATAACAACCTCACTATAACATAATTTGCAGTAGTTGGCAAATATTTTTTAGCAGTGGAGGGCGGCGATGAAGTCGGGATCCGTGCCACAGCAGCCTCCCAACAGTGCGGCTCCCATTTCTTTGCATTGCGCCATGATTTTTCCGAATGTTTCCGCATCCATAGAATAGTGGGCAAGGCCGTCTGCTCCAATGATAGGCGTGCCGGCATTGGGTTTGCAGAGAATGGGAAGACGGGTATAGCGGCGGAGCTTTGCAACCAGCCCGGGGGTCAGATTGTCGGCAGCTACGCAGTTGAAGCCCAGGGCAGCGGCTCCTGCTTTTTCCAATTCGGTGAAAACAGGTCCCACATCCATGCCGGAGAAAAGAGAACCATCACTTTGCATGGTAAAGCTGCATATGACAGCACCGGCGTTTTCCAGTGCGGCGGCAGTCAGCACAGCTTCGGCCTCCTGCGGATAGAGGAGGGTTTCCGCAACGATCAGATCGGCACCACCTTCGATCAAACCCACGATCTGTCGGCGGTAGTTTTCCACCAGTAGGTCAAAATTGTCCGGATCCCAGCTGTCACAGACAGCTGCCATGGTGGCAATGTCGCCTGCGATCAGACAGTGGGGGGCGGCTGAGCGGCTTAAACGAACCAGCGCCTCATTGATGGCTTCCGTCTGCCTTTCGAGGCCTGCTTTTTGCAGTGCTAAGGGCTGAGCTTGGAAAGTGGGGGCGTAAATGATCTGGCTTCCTGCCAGTGCATAATTGCGTTGCAGAGAAACCAGCGGTTCCGGATGATTTAAGATCCATTCTTCGGCACAGCAGCCCTTGGGCATCCCGGATTTCATTAAATTCGAGCCGGTGGCACCGTCCAAAAGATGGACACCTTCAGCGATTTTCTTGTGAAAGGCATCGATGGTCAGCATATACAGCCTCCTTTTTTCTTTCTCGTATTATAAAACAGGGGCAGGAAAAATGCAACAATTATTGACGAATGAAGGTCAATCTGTTACAATAAATAAAAACAAAAAGGAGAATGACACCATGAAAAAAACTGTTTTACGGGAATATGCCCGTCTGATCGCACGGGTGGGCATCAATGTTCAGAAAGGCCAGGATGTGCTTGTGTACGCAGATCTGGATCAACCGGAGTTTGTGAAAATGGTTGTAGAGGAGTGCTATAAGGCCAAAGCACGAGAAGTGGTGGTAAATTGGAATTATCAGCCTCTGGCTAAGATCCATAACCGCTACCAGTCTGTTAAAACCATGGGCACCGTGGAACAGTGGCAGAAAGAGCGTCAGGAACACTGGTGTCAGACACTGCCTGCCCGTGTTCATATCATTTCTTCCGACCCCGACGGTCTGAAGGGCATGAATATGGAAAAGGCGGCCAAGGCCAGCAAGCTCTCCTATCCGATCATGAAGTCTTACGCAGAACGGCGTGACGGAATGCAGCAGTGGTGTATCGCCGCTGTTCCCGGCGCAGCTTGGGCAAAGAAAGTGTTCCCCGGTGTGCGTACCAGCGTTGCTATTGAGAAAATGTGGGAAGCGATCCTGGCCGCTGCACGTGTAACGGATGACTCCGTCAGATCCTGGGAAGAACATAATGAAAATCTGCAGGCTCGCTGCGACTACCTCAATAATTTGGGCATCGAGAAACTGCACTACACCGCCGACAATGGCACCGATTTGACAGTGGGAATGATTCCCGAAGCTATGTTCTGCGGCGGCTCGGAAACCTCCAAGCAGAATATCACCTTCAATCCCAATATCCCCACGGAGGAGTGCTTCATTTCTCCTATGCGTGGTCAGGCGGAAGGCATCGTCTACTCTACGAAGCCCCTGAGTTATAATGGCCAGCTGATCGACAAGTTCTTCATGCGCTTTGAGAACGGTAAAGTTGTGCAGTCCGGTGCAGAAGTGGGGGAGGAGAACCTGAAAACCATGCTTTCCATGGATGAAGGCGCATCCTATTTGGGCGAGTGTGCTCTGGTGCCTCAGAGAAGCCCTATTTGTGAAAGCGGCATTCTCTACTACAATACCCTGTTCGATGAAAATGCAGCCTGCCATCTGGCTGTGGGTCGCGGTTTTACCGATACCATCCGGGATTACCACAACAAGACTCTGGAACAGTGCCGCAGTCTGGGCATCAATGAGTCCATGATCCATGTGGACTTTATGATCGGCTGTGACAGCATGAATATTGATGCCATTTGTGCCGATGGTAAGGTGGTTCCCATCTTCCGGGGTGGTAACTGGGCATTCTGAGTAGAAATAATTTTTTAAAAAAGCAAAAAAACACTTGCATTTCGTAAAGAAGTGTGATAATATATCCCAGCGATTGAAATTGCTAGGGGCAACTATGCCC
>CAZPJH010000006.1:0-51313 GCA_964586875.1 uncultured Oscillospiraceae bacterium | reverse complement strand
CCGCCACTGTACCGATGGTTCCGGCTCGGAACACATGGGATGAGCCAAACATTTCAATGCAGTAGGCATGGGCATTGGCCTGATATTCACCGGAGAAATTCAGGTCGATATCCGGTACTTTGTCGCCGCCGAAGCCAAGGAATGTTTCAAAGGGAATATTAAAACCGTCCTTCTCCATTTTTGCGCCGCACAGAGGACAGTCCAAATCCGGCAGGTCCGCACCACAGTTGATATCCTTGGGCACATCCAAAATCGTGTGCTTACAGGCCTCATTGGGACAACGATAATGGGGTGGGAAAGAATTAACCTCCGTGATGCCGGACATATAGGCCACAATGGACGAGCCAACCGAACCACGAGAACCCACCAAATAACCATGCTCCAGAGAGTTCTGCACCAGTTTTTGTGCAGACATATAGATCACATCATAGTGACAGGAAATAATGTCATGCAATTCCGTTTCCACACGTTTTTTAAAGATCTCAGGGGGATTTTCACCATAAAGTCTATGGAATTTTCCATAAACCAGAGATTTCAGATCCTCCACCGAGTTTTCGATCTTCGGTGCAAACAGATTATGAGGCACAGGTCGCAGAGACTCCACCATATCCGCAATGCGGTTGGGATTGGTGATGACCACTTCCCTGGCCTTTTCCTCTCCCAGATAGGCAAATTCGTTGAGCATATCGTCGGTGGTACGGAAATACAGAGGATTATCCTTGTCTGCATCCTCAAAGCCCTTTGTTGCCAGTAGGATGTGTCGGTAAATTTCATCCTCAGGATTCAGAAAATGCACATCACCGGTGGCCACCACAGGCTTGCCCAATTCTTCACCCAGGCGGACAATGGTACGGTTATAATCTCGCAGATCTTCATCGGTTTGAGCCTTATATTTTTCATTTGCCAGCATAAACCGGTTGTTTGCAATGGGCTGGATCTCCAGAAAATCGTAGAATGAAGCGATCCGCTTCAGTTCATCATCGCTTTTGCCGTCCAGCAGTGCCTGGAACAGTTCGCCTGCCTCGCAGGCAGAACCAATGATCAAACCCTCTCGCAGTTCCAAAAGCTCAGATTTCGGCATTCTGGGCACACGTTTAAAATATTTTAGGTTTGCATCTGAAATCAGGTGATAAAGGTTACGCAATCCCTGTTGATTTTTCGCAAAGAGGATAATGTGTCTGGCTTTCCGGTTATCAATTCTGCCCTTGGAACGCAGTGCCGTCATGGCAGGATTAATCGCCTGCAGGCTGTGAATATCATGTTCTTCTTCCAGCTGCTTCATCAGCCGCGCCATGATCATTCCGCAGGTAACGGCATCATCCGCAGCCCGATGGTGATTAAATTCGGGCAAACTCAATGCATTGGCCACGATATCCAGCTTGAACTTGCCCAAATGGGACAGCAGATTTTGTGACAAAATCAGCGTGTCTGCCGAAGTAAAGGGATAATCACGTCCCTGCCGCTGGCATTCTGCACGGATAAAACCGGTATCAAACTCAGAATTGTGGGCTACCAGTATGCGGCCTGCCACAAAATCCATAAATTGAGGCAACACTTCCTCGATTTTGGGGGCGCCTTCCAGCATATCATCGGAAATACCCGTCAATTCAACAATGGTCTTGTCCAATTTCCGGCCGGGATCCACAAAAGTCTGAAAGCGATCTACTTCTTCCCCATTTTTCATGACCACCGCACCAATTTCAATAATGCGGTCGGTCTGAGAAGAAAGGCCGGTGGTTTCCAAGTCAAAGGCCACATATTCCTGATCGAAGGTCATTTCCTGATTGCCGTGGACAACGATTCGATCGTCCACATCGTTGACATAGTAACCTTCGCAGCCGTAAAGGATCTTAATATTCTCATCCGTTCCGGCAACTTTTGCCTTAGATGCCGCTTTCATGGCATCGGGGAAAGACTGAGCACAGCCGTGATCGGTAATGGCAATGGCTCGGTGACCCCAGGCTGCTGCCTGTTTAACGGCTGCCCCGACATCAGTCAATGCATCCATAGAACTCATGGTGGTGTGCAGGTGCAGCTCCACACGCTTTTCGCCCACAGCGGTATCCTGCCGCTTGGGCATAGAACCGGGCATCATTGAGAAAGGCTTTAATACTGTTTCGTTGTCAAATTGATTGATCATCAGTTTGCCCTGTACCCGCAATACTGAACCGACATTGACGTTTTCAAGGATCGGCTTGGCCTCATTGGCTTCCATGAAGCGGTTGATGCGGATAGAGCCGGTGTTATCCGTCATATCAAAGTTGATCACCCAGGCATTCCGCTTCTTCAGCTCTTTATGTTCCACCGCAAAAACCTTACCTTCCACGATGACACTGCCCATGTCCAAATTCAGCTCTCTCATGGGTATCGTCGGGCCTTTGAAGGGTTTTCCATAGAAGGTAGAACTTTCTGGTTGTACTGCTGCCTTTTTGGGCTCTACAGGTGCTGCAACGGACACATTTTCCATGGCCTTGTCCCGCATTTTCTCCATAGCAGCAAATAATTCCTTGCCTTCCAAGGCTTGTCCTGCTTCAAATTCGATGGTCACGGCCGTTGCAAATCGCTGCTGCAGCTGTTTCTGAACCGCAGGCATCACCTCTTGAAGCTGCTCTACGCCATTGCCCAGCAGTTTGACGGTCAGCTTCTGCCCTTCCCACACCCATTGTGCGCCGGCAAGGGATCCACGGGTCATGGAATTCTGCTCTACAAACAGGTCACGCAGCTCTTCTTTGTCCATATTGTGTAGCTGATCAGCCGGATGGGTCGCCGTCAATTCCAGCTGTCGCAGGCCATAGATAGTCTGTAACTGTTTGGAAACGGTTCGCAACTGTCGAAGCGGAAGATAGTGACCGCTGTGTATGACCACATGGACCTTCTGGGCAATAGGATCTATATCCGCTGCGGCGATAGCCGCCTGAGAAAGTGCAGTACGCAACTCATCAGGCGGCTCAAAGTCAGGGAACATATCTAAAAATAATACTTCTTTTTTCATATCTTACAGTTTCTCAATTCTACGAAGCAAGGCAGGCAGAAGTGCGTCATAGGGCAACTTTTCCACCTGCTCCCCTTTTTCAAAAATCATGCCCCATCCATCACCCCCGGCAATGCCGATATCGGCTTCTCGAGCTTCCCCCGGACCGTTGACCACGCAACCCATAACGGCCACCGTAATGGGTTTGGGACAATCTTTCAGGGCCTCATCTACCTGATTGACCAGAGAGATCAAATCAATTCTCGTCCGGCCACAAGTTGGACAGGAGATGATATTGACTCCGTCTTTGCGTAAACCTGCGGCTTTCAAAATATCTTTTGCCGCATACACTTCCTGCACCGGATCATCAGTCAAGCTGACACGGATCGTATCACCGATGCCGTCCAGCAGCAAGGCGCCGATGCCCATAGCCGATTTGATCATCCCCATTTTCACAGGGCCGGTTTCCGTCACACCAATATGCAGCGGATAATCGCACTTACTCCGAAACAGGCGAGCTGCCTCCACCATCGTAGCCACGGTAGAAGATTTCATGGAAAGGCAGGTATCGTAGAATCCATATTTTTCCAATAGTTCCAGATGTTCAAAGGCACTTTCCACCAGTGCCTGTGCTGTGGGATGGCCGTATTTTTCCAAAAGCCGCTTATCCAAGCTGCCACCGTTGACACCGATGCGGATGGGAATATGTTTGTCTTTACATACCTCCACCACCGCCTTCACCCGATCTTCCCCGCCAATATTACCGGGGTTAATCCGAATTTTGGAAGCACCGGCCTCCGCAGCGGCGATGGCCAGTTTGTAGTCAAAGTGAATATCGGCAACCAGCGGCAGCGTACTCTGCTTACAGATCTGCTCAAAGCCTGCGGCGGCTTCCATATTCTGAACAGACAGTCTGGCAATTTGACAGCCGGCCGTTTTCAGTGCCTTGATTTGTGCCAAAGAACCTTCCACATCGGTGGTTTTTGTATTGAGCATGGACTGAATAACCACCGGCGCACCGCCGCCGATCTTAACGCCACCCACATCTATCTGTCTGGTCATGGTTTTATCTCCTTACTTGAAAATAAAAATAATGTCTTTGAGCATGATGATCGCCATTAGTCCCAACAGCAGCACCATACCCGCTGCGTGGATATAGCCTTCGTATTTGGGATCCAGTTTCTTCTTTGTGATCTTTTCGATGGCTGTGGTCAAAAGCAGAGAAACAACACGACCGCCATCCAGTGCCGGAATGGGCAGCAAATTCATCACTGCCAGGTTCACAGCCAGAAACGCACCGAAATACAGCAGATTCTCCATAGCCACTATCCAGTTTGCAGAAGCGTCGGCCATCTGCCCCATTTGCTGTACAATTCCCACAGGGCCGGACATTTGAGAGAAGCTGGCCTGCCCTGTTAGAAGCATCTGCAAGCTCAAACGGACCGTACGAACCCAGTTGATCACTGTTTTCCACGCGGTATCCAGCTTATTGATAAAGGTAGCATTTACCGTCTTAAAGGAAAAACCGATCAAATTGGAAGTAGAGCCATCCTCGTTGGTGATCTCATGGCGTTCCAGAAAGAAATTATCTAATTTTACCTTTTTTCCGTCCCGTTCCACGACAATATCATGATAATCTCCCGGATTCAGCGTGAGAATCATATCGATATCGCTGGCAAGATAGATTTTCTCTCCATCCACTTCCACAAATCGGTCGTTCTCTTTCAGACCATTTTCTCCGTTGACGGTAGAATAATCTTCAAAGTGGTCAATTTCCGGTGCAACAAATCCCTGTGCAGGGGCGTACAGCAAAGCTACGATCACCAAACCTGCAATAAAATTCATGGCTGCACCGGCCACCAGGATAAGAAACCGCTTCCACCAGGCAGCGTTACCGAAAGAACGGGGATTTTCACTATCCCCATCCTCTCCCTCCATGGCGCAGTAACCGCCGATGGGGATGCAGCGAATGGCGTAAAGCGTTTCTCCCTTTTGCTTTTTCCAAATGGCCGGACCCATAAACATGGAAAACTCATTGACTTGAACACCGGACAGTTTTGCTGTAATAAAATGGCCGAATTCGTGAATAAAAATCAGAAAGCTAAAAATCAAAATTGCGAAAATAATGCTCATAAAAATCCTCAAATATCAAAAATGTGTCCGCACATACTGACGGGCAAGATGATCCGCTTCCAGAATTTGTTCCAGATTCGGTTCCTTCACAAAGGGAACTGCCTGAACCGCACCATAAACCAGATCGTAAATCTCATAAAAACCAATTTTGTCAGCCAAGAAAAGGGCAACCGCTTCTTCGTTGGCACCATTCATCACCGGACAGGCCGTACCACCCATACGCGCACAATCCATTGCCAAACGCAGACATGGAAACACTTCCAGATCCGGTTTTGCAAAAGTCAAACCACCGCAGGTTGTCAGATCCAGTGGTTCTACGGGACAAGCAGTGCGCTGCGGATAAGTCAGCGCCAGCTGAATAGGCAAACGCATATCCGGTGTTCCCATCTGTGCCATAACAGCTCCATCAATAAACTCCACCATAGAATGAACGATGCTCTGTCGATGGATCAGGACCTCCACCTGTTCCAAAGGTAGATGGTAAAGGCGCATCGCTTCGATTACTTCCAGGCCCTTATTCATCAGCGTTGCACAGTCAACGGTAATTTTCGGTCCCATCTTCCAATTGGGATGACGCAAAGCGTCTGCCTTGGTGGCAACCGACAGTTGCGTCCGATCCATGCCAAAAAAGGGGCCACCGGAACAGGTCAAAATGATCTTTTTCACTTCTTTGGGACTGTGGGAGCCCATGAGGCACTGGAAAATAGCAGAATGCTCCGAGTCCACAGGAATGATCTGCGCCCCATATTTTTCCGCTTCTGCCATCACCAATTCGCCGGCACATACCAGCGTTTCCTTATTGGCAAGGCCAATGCGCTTTCCTGCACGAATGGCAGCAAGTGTGGGCTTTAATCCGACCATACCCACCACCGCAGTGATCACAATGTCAACCTGCGGTAGCGTAGCGGCCTCGATCAATCCTTCCTCTCCCCAGGTCACCCGAATAGGCAGGTCAGAAATAGCAACCTTCAGTTGCGCCGCCGCTTCTTCTGTTGCCATAACCGCCAGTTCCGGCCGGAATTGACGACACTGCTGTGCCATCCGCTCCACGCTGGTAGAAGCGGTGAGCGCAGCCACTTTTACATCCGGCAGATGGCTGATAACATCAAGGCTTTGCCGACCAATGGAGCCGGTAGACCCTAAAATCGAAATGCGTTTTTCCATATTTTACACCACAAAGGGCATCAGAATCATCAGTGCCTCCACCAACGGTGCTGTGACCATCACTGAATCAAACCGATCCAAAATGCCACCATGCCCGGGAATCAGTTTTCCATAGTCCTTGATCCCGGTCTGACGCTTGATCACAGACATATTCAGATCGCCAAAAACACTGGCCACCGAGCCGACCAAACCATAAACCACCGCAGCCAGGTAATTGACCCGGTATCCACAAAGGTCTAAAATCAGCACAAAGAGCACCATGCTCACCGAAGCAATGGCAATTCCGCCCAAAAAGCCTTCCCAGGTCTTTTTCGGACTGATCTTAGGACACATTTTATGCTTTCCGAAGAACACACCCACAAAGTATGCACCTGTATCGGAACAATAAGCCAGAATAAAGGGAACCAACAGAAAGTACCAGTTGTAGCGGATGCGAATACGCAGCAAGGCCGTCAGCAGGAATGGGATCACAAGTCCCGACAGAAAGCAATAACAGATCTCCGCCACGGTCACCTTTTTATCAGAGAACAGCAACTGGCTGAAAAGCAGCATGGTATACACCAGAACGCCCAGCACCAACACTGCTTGGCTTCCGCCAAAATAGCTCCAGAAACTGATAAACACCGCCATCAGAGCAGAAAAAATATTCAGATCCAAGTGTTTGACCAGGCCTGTGGTGTGCAGCAGTTCGTAGGATGCCAGTGCAGTCATGGCAGCCATGGTGATCGCCGTCACCCAAATCGGAGCAATAAAGAACGTCAGTGCCATGACAATGCCAAATCCGCACCCGGCAATAATTCTCGTTTTCATTTACTTTGCGCCTCCAAAACGGCGGTCACGCCGATGATATTCTTCGATGGCTCTGTCCAGATCATCGTCAGAAAAATCAGGCCAAAGCACATCCATAAAAACATATTCAGAGTAAGCACTCTGCCAGGGCAGGAAATTGCTGGTACGCTGTTCCCCGGAGGGGCGAATCACCAGTTCCGGGTCAGGAACGCCTGCAGAGTCCAAATAATTTTCAAATTGAAGTTCTGTCAAATCCTCTGCTTTGCATTTCCCTGCTGCCACATCCATGGCGAAGGCCTTTGCCGCACGGACGATCTCATCCCGACCGCCGTAATTCAAGCAGAAATTCACTTGACAATCATGATAAACGCTGGATTTTTCCATCGCTTCCCTGCAAAGTTTTTGCAACTGGGGGGACAATCGACGTAAATCACCAAAAACACAGAAGCGAATACGGTTCTTCTCCATATCTCGCAGCACTTCTTTCAGATACTTTTCGAGCAGAAGCATAATAGAGGACACTTCATCCTCTTCTCGCTTCCAGTTTTCCGTAGAAAAAGCATAGACCGTCAGATATTGAACACCCAGATCATTGCAGTGTGCAGCGATCCGGCGAAAAGTTTCTGCGCCGGCTTTATGTCCGGCTTTTCGGGGCAATCCCCTTTTCTTTGCCCAGCGGCCATTTCCATCCATAATGATGGCAATATGCCGAGGAGCAGGTCTTTTGGGCAGCGCATTCATGTGGCATACCCCTTTCTATTATGATACAAGGCAGCGGGGGCGCACACGCCCCCGCACTATACATCAAATTAAATCGCCATCAATTCCTTTTCCTTGGCTGCTGTGGCATCGTCCACCTTCTTGATGTACTTATCCAGCATATCCTGCAGATCCTTTTCTGCTTTCTTTTGCTCGTCTTCAGTGATCTCGCTGTTCTTTTTCAGCTTTTTCACATAGTCCATACCATCCCGACGGATGTTACGCATAGCCACCTTTGCATCTTCAGCGTACTTCTTGATCTGCTTGACCAGCTCCTTACGGCGATCCTCCGTTAGCTGAGGGAATGTCAAACGGATCACACGGCCGTCGTTCTGGGGATTGATACCCAGATCGGACATCTGGATTGCCTTCTGGATATCCTTCAGCAATTTGGTATCCCAGGGAGAAACAACCAGTGTACGGGCATCCGGAGAGGAGATGGTAGCCACACCGGCCAGAGGTGTTTCACTACCATAGTATTCCACTGTAATACGGTCCAGAACCTTTGCATTGGCACGGCCGGCACGGACAGCGCCAAATTCTTCTGCCAAATGCTCCAGGGTCTTGTCCATTCTTCTTCCATATTCTTTAAAATCAACGCTCATTTCATGATCCTCCTTAGAAGTTGTTTTTAACGGTGGTTCCGATGGCTTCGCCACGCACCACACGCAAGATGCTGTTTTCTTCGTCCAAACCGAAGCATACCATGGTCATATCATTGTCCATGGCCAATGCCATGGCAGTAATATCAGTAGCCTTCAAATTCTTCGCCAGTGCTTCGGCATATGTCAGCTGGCTGTATCGAACTGCGCTGGGGTCTTTCTTGGGGTCAGCAGAATAGATGGCATCGATATTTTTTGCCATCAAAATGGCATCTGCTTCGATCTCCACTCCCCGAAGCACTGCTCCGGTATCCGTGGAGAAATAGGGGTTGCCGGTACCTGCTGCAAACAGGACCACCTTTCCCTCATTCAGGTAACGATCTGCGGTATCCCGTGTAAAATACTCGCAGAATTTGTTCATTTCAACAGCGCTCAGGACTCGTGCCGGAACACCGCACTTTTCCAGAGCATCTGCCACAGCAATACAGTTCATCACCGTACCCAGCATACCCATAGCATCGGCATGGCTGCGCTGCATTTTATCTGCACCGTCTTTTACACCGCGCCAGAAGTTGCCGGCACCAATGACCAACCCCACCTGAACACCCATTTCCGTACAGGTCTTGATATTCTGGCAGACCTGACCAATGATGCCAAAATCCAGGCCGTGATGTTTTTCACCAGCCAGCGCTTCACCACTGACCTTTAGCAAGATACGTTTGTATTTGATTTCGGACAAACCAAACCCCTCCTTCTCTCTTATCCCCACTATTTTATATGATGAAACGGAAAATGACAACTACAAAATTTCATTTTTTGCAAATTGTTCTCTGATTTTTTACAATTTCATCGGATTTCATGTGTCCCATCTTTGTCTACCACGCCAAGATGAACTTTTTTCTTCTATTTCTGTTGCATTATTCAGTTTAATCGGTTATAATGGAGGCAACTTTTGAATTTTAGACTGAGAGAGGATCATTATTATGGCTGAAATCACCGAAAGCAAGAATTTCATCCACGCCTTTATTGACGAAGACATTGCAGAAGGCGGACGTTATGAAGGTCAGGCTGTTCACACCCGTTTCCCCCCTGAACCCAATGGCTATTTGCATATTGGCCACTGTAAAGCCCTGATCATCGACTTTGGTACCGCCGAAAAGTACGGCGGTATGTGCAACCTGCGTATGGACGACACCAACCCCACCAAGGAAGATGTGGAGTTCGTCGAGGCTATTAAGGAAGATATTCACTGGCTGGGATTTGACTGGGGCGACCGTTTCTTCTATGGTTCTGATTATTTTGAAAAAGACTACGAATACGCTGTCGAACTTATCAAAAAAGGTCTGGCCTATGTGTGTGAGCTGACTCCCGAACAGGCCAAGGAGTGCCGTGGCGATCTGACCACCCCTGCCACCTCCCCTTTCCGGGATCGTCCCATCGAAGAGAGCCTGGATCTGTTCGCCCGGATGCGTGCCGGCGAATTTGAGGACAACAAATATACGTTGCGTGCCAAAATCAACCTGGCATCCGGCAACTTTAATATGCGCGACCCGGTTCTCTACCGCATTCGCCATATGCACCATCATCGACAGGGCGACAAGTGGTGCATCTACCCCATGTATGACTTTGCCCACCCCATTCAGGATGCACTGGAAGGTATCACCCACAGCCTGTGTTCTCTGGAGTTTGAAAACCACCGTCCTCTGTACAATTGGGTCGTAGAAAACGTATCTGTGCCCCATCATCCCCGCCAGATCGAATTTGCCCGGCTTGGTATCGACCATACCGTGCTGTCCAAGCGGAAGCTGAGAGCTTTGGTGGAAAATGGCTATGTTTCCGGCTGGGATGATCCCAGAATGCCCACTCTGTGCGGTCTGCGCCGCCGCGGCTATACCCCCACTTCCATCCGTAACTTCTGTGACCGTGTTGGCGTTGCCAAGTCCCCCAACACCATTGAATACGGTTTCCTGGAACACTGCCTGCGTGAGGATCTGAACGAAACAGCTGAGCGTGTAATGGCTGTTCTGGATCCCATACGCCTGACCATTACCAATTATCCCGAAGGCCAGAGCGAAGTCTTTGAGGTAGAAAACAACCCCAACGATCCCGCTGCCGGCACTCGTGAAGTCACCTTCTCCAGAAATCTTTGGATCGAAGCTGAGGACTTTCTGGCTGAGCCTATCCCCAAATATAAGCGTCTGTTCCCCGAAGGTCCGGAGTGCCGCCTGAAGGGTGCATATCTGATCACCTGTACCGGCTTCGTGGCAGATGAAAACGGTAAGATCGTGGAAGTTCTTGCCACTTATGACCCCGACTCCAAGGGTGGCAATCCTGCCGACGGTCGGAAAGTCAAGGGCGCAACGATCCACTGGGTCGATGCAGAAACCTGCTGTGATGCCGAGGTCCGTCAGTACGACAACCTGTTCGACGATCCGGATCCCGATGCAGCCGGCAAGGATTTCCTTGCTTGCCTGAACCCCAACTCCCTGACCGTTCTGAACGGCTGTAAAGTGGAAGCATCCCTGAAGAACGCCAAAGCCGGTGCTTCCTTCCAGTTTATGCGACAGGGTTATTTCACCCCCGACAGCAAGGATTCTTCTGCCGATCATTTGGTATTCAACCGCAGTGTCAGCTTGAAAGACAGCTTTAAACCCACCAAGTAAACTAAAAACGGTGTAGCCCTATGGGTTACACCGTTTTTCTATTATTTCTTCCACCAAACGCCGTTGAGATCCACCTCTGCGCTGGTTGAAGCTTGCATTTTCATTTTGGCTGAAGCACTGCCCAGATACACGACCATAGCCGACATGTTCTCCGCTATTTTTACGTTCGCCATCAACTCACCATCCACAGTGACCGATAGATATTCGTCCTTCGTCAAATTCAATTTTGATTTGGTTGCCACCGAAGAAAAATTCTTACAATGGGTCAGCTCATTTGTCATAGCACGAGATGACATGATTGCAATGACCGAGCCGCCGGAAAAGGTATATCCCTGCTCCGTATCGATGGCGGAGTCTGCTGTACCGTCGGTAATGACCACCAGGTTTCCGCCGCAGATCACGATTCCCGAATACGCCGATCGGCTGTTGGAATCCAGTCCGTCGCCGCTGCAGCGTACATATATTCTTCCGCCTGCAATGGTGATAGCAGTATCCGTCGTCGATGTGCCGTTGATGCCATCGTCAGTAGCCAAAATTGAAATATTTCCACCGGAAATATCAACGCTGCCCCCTTCCAGCCCTTCATAGCTATTTGTCACATTGACTGTTCCTGCTGCGATCTTTAATTCATTGTCTGCATGGATGCCGTCATCATTGGAATAAAGCGTAAGTGCGCCGCCGTTGATGATCACATTGCCCAGAGATGTTTCCCCGTTTTCCAGCAGTATGCCGCCGTTGGCATGGATGCAATCGTCCCCGGATTTGATCGTGATGCTGCCATTGTTGACTGTAATAGTATTACCAGCCTTGATGCCCTTCGCTGAACCTTCACTTTTGTCTGAATTACCCATATCGCCGGGGAAACCTGCCTGTCCCCCGCCCATACCGCCGGGTCTGCCACCTTGGCCTCCTCCATGGCCACCACCCATACCACCGGGTCTTCCGCCTTGACCATCCATTCCATCCGGGCCACCTGCTCCACCGTCAGGAGCAGTTCCATCCATACCGGGCATATCTCCCATTGGGGGTGGTGTGGGCTGTTCCGGAGCAGGATCATCTTCAGAAGACAGTTTGCTGGTATAGTTTGAGTACCGCTCTGTGTAAATGTGCAGCTGGGTCTGCTGATCGATCAGAACATCGTTGGCAGCATCGATTCCGTCGCAGGCTGCATACAAATCGATCACACCGCCTGTGATCATCACATTCCCCCGTTGATTCCCTTTGGTAGAAATATCCGTGTTTTTCGTTTTTATTCCATCACCGTCGGTGGCGATCAGTGTCAGTATTCCACCGGTGATCTGCACACTGTCATTGCCTTTGAGCGCATTGTCTACGCAGTAAACCAGCAACGTCAGATTTTTCACTTCCATATCATCTTTTGTGTGGATGCCGTTGTTATTTTCAGAGATCAGGGTCAGTTTTCCCTTTCCACCGATCTTCAGGTCTACCGTTGCATAAATGGCCGCCGAATGCTGGGGCTGATCGGTGTCATCGATGGTCTGGCGCATGTCGTAAATATAATTTTCATGCCCGGACTTGGCCGTAATGGATACTTTATCGCCGCTGATCACTGTAATGGGATTGGTGAGATCACTGACCAGAGAAAGCCCCTGTAATTCCAGATCAAACTTGTACGCATCACCGATATCAATGATGATACTGCCTTTCAGTTTTCCGGAAACAGCATACACCGAGTCTTCCTGAACAGCGGTAAAAGTCAACACGCCACCGTCCAGGGTATAACAGCCCTCTGTGCCGGAAATGCAGGTCACCGTCACCTGACAGATCTCTTCTTCAAAATAGCCGTCATAGGCATTCAGATCCTCCAGGCTGTCTCCAAAAGCGCTGCCATCGCCGCCCAACGCATCGTTGGCCGTATCTGAAGGCTCATTTTGAGTGCTACAGCCGGTCATACAGCCCAAAAGCAATGCACTCATCAGCAGCACAGAAAAGAATTTTTTCATAAAAATCCTCCTCGATCAAAGCTCCATACCCAGTGTTTCCTGTGTCGAAACACTGATCTCCAAATTTCCGTTTCTACAGCGGATTCTGTCGATCATCTGCTTTTCCGCAGCCGGATCACGCAATGTAATATCGTAGGTCAGCTTAAACATACTGCCCATATTGGTGGTTTTTACACGGATCAACCGGCAATCAGTGGTATATTCTTTAAAAATATCATCGAAAATGCAGGAATAGTCCAGATCCTCCGGGATGGTAACGGTCAGCACCTTGTAGGTTTTTGCGTTTTTTTCCGCACCGAAGTCCAGTCGATTGTACAGCAAAAAGGCTGCACTCATGACCAGCGTAAAGAGCGTTGCAAAGCCCAAATAGCCCATTCCCGTGATCAGGCCGGCACCCATGGCCAAGAATAATGTACATATTTCCTTCGCCGAACCGGGCACACTGCGAAACCGCACCAAACTGAATGCACCTGCAACCGCCACACCGGTTCCCACATTGCCATTGACCAGCATGATGACCACGCAAACGACCGCCGGAAGCAGTGCCAGTGTCACCACAAAACTTTTGGTATATCGGCTGCGATACATATAGGCAAAGGCCATCACCAGTCCCAGTGCCAGGGAAATGCCCATACAGAGCATAAAATCACTGACGCTGATCACCTGCGCCAGATCCGAGTCAAATATTCCTTGAAATAAACGATCCATTGGTTATACTTTCTCCTTTGTTCTGTTGTTCTTCCGGTGTTTTGGAAAAATCAATTGTTGATAGGCAGTTCCGTACTTTGAGAATGACGTCTTGTAGATCTTCTCTTTGGAAAGGATGGATGTCATCCACAGTGGGATGCCACCGGAGCATTTGATCTCCATCAGCACTTTTCCTTCCGGTAAAATTGGTGTTCCATAGACAGGCGACTGAAGAGAAAGTTCTTCCTGTCTGCACAGAATGGCATCGTCAAAGGTCACCCGAAAATCCGATCCATCTTTACAAAAATAGGCTTCTCTTTCATAAGAAAGAAATACAGCAGGTCGAAGTCCTCTGTAATACTTTATAAAATAATCGATTTCCTTTGAGATCTGACTTTCCACAGGGCAAACGTTCCTCCCTGCAACCCACTCCATGGCCTGTGCTTCCGGCAGAGAGAGCCGACGCTTATAAACAACGTACTCAAACTTTTTCTTCAGTTCCACAAAAACAGGACTTTCCGATCCTGACCGCTCATAACTGCGGATGCGTAGTTTTTCCTTATAAACCGGTTTTTCAATGGATCGTCGAATCAGCAAATAGTCATCTGTATCATAATAGATGTTGCGGATGGTTGTTCTGCCGTATTGATCCAATTCCATAAATGGTACCATGGCCGTCAGGATTTTTTCCTTTTGCGCCAGGGTCAGCATATATTTTAGTTCAAAACGCTTGAATACCGTCTGAAATGCCACAATAATCCTCCTATGTCTGTCTTCACCGTGGATCATATCAAAAGTTTATTGAAATAAAATTGAAGCTTTCCTGCTTTTTCCATTTTTCGTGGACAGAATAGATAAAAAACTCTGCCAGACAAGCTGGCAGAGTTTCTTCTTTACTTGCCAAAAATCGTTACTACCCGCTTGAGCATCTGGCGAATAGGCAAATGGTACGGACAGCGCTGCTCACACAGGCCGCAGTCCACACAGGATGATGCCGGCGCACCGGACATTTCATATTTCGACCTGCCGTAATCTTGCAGTCCGTATCGGCTGAAATAGCCTTCTGCTACAAATACGTTGGAGATTCCGATGCCTGCGCTGCAAGGGGCACAGTAGTTGCATCGGCGACAGAAATTGGTACCCAACTGTCGGCGGATGTCCTTGATTTTTTCCAGCTCCTGCTCTGTCAAAGGGCTTTCATCGCAGTAAGCCGTCACATTCTGATCCAACTCCTCGATCTGCGCCATGCCGGGGATGGTCACCGTCACGTGGGGGTTCTTTGCGATAAAACGCATAGCCAAATTGGCATCATCGATCGCACCACCGGCCAACGGCTTCATGCAGATAAAGCCGATATTTCTTTCTGTACAGGCAGCGATCAGCTCCTCGCCCTGCGTTTCTACGATATTGTAGGGGAACATAATGGTTTCCACCCAATCGTAATCCAAAACCTGACGGAATAGATCTGCAGAATGAAGGGTCACGCCGATATGACCGATCTTTCCTGCCGCTCTGGCCTCTTTCAGTGCTTCCAGCGCACCGCCGGGGGCGCATACCTGCTCCAATTGGGCAGCGTTGGGATTATGTACCTGATACAGGTCGATATAGTCTGTACGAAAATTCTTCAGACTGATATCAATGTCCTTGGTCATGGTTTCTTTGTCACGAGCCATGGACTTTGTAGCGATCACGAATTGATCGCGAATACCTTCCAGTCCTTCCCCCAAAAATTCTTCGCTGACCGTATAACCGCGGGCGGAGTCTATATAGTTGACACCGGCTTCCACCAGCTTATGCATCAGCTGCTTTGTACCCAAAGCATCGATCCGCTGAATGGGAATACCGCCAAAACCCAGGGCAGAAACTTTCAAACCTGTTTTTCCAAGGATTTTATACTGCATCTTATTTCTTCTCCTTCATCTGTGCTTGCAGGTGCATACTCAACACAGCCAGAGAAGTTGCCATGTTTTCGTTCTGCACCAAAATCGGTTGCGGTACTTCCAAATGGGTGGGAGCAAAATTCCAAATTGCTTTGATCCCTGCACTGATCAGCTGATTACACACCTGCTGGGCATGTGCTGCCGGAACGGTGATAATTCCCATCGCTACTTTATTGCTGCGGCAAAATGTTTCTAATTTTTCCATCGGTAAAATCGGTTTTCCGCTGCCGGTCATTTCCTGAGTAGGCGCAACATCAAATGCAGCCATGATATTCAGGCCGTATTCATCAAAACCGCTGTAACCTAACAGCGCCAAACCCAGCTTACCGGCGCCGATCAACACACAATTGTTGGTATTGTCATACCCCAAAAACTGCTCAATATCGTCCACCAGATCGTCCCGACAATAGCCGATCTTGGGTCGTCCGCCGTCAGAAACCATGGCCAGATCTTTCCGCACCTGCACATCTCCCATTCCCAGTGCATTGGCCATGGAGGTGGCAGAGATATAGGCAGGTGCATCCTCCGGCAGATTTTTCAAATAGGCCAGGTACACCGGAAGGCGCTTCAGCACGGATTTTGAAACTTCTTTCTTTTCCATCATCGAATTTTCCTCTTTCGTGCAAAATCTATCGATATAATTTCATATCGATTGTAGCACAGTCAGATATCGATTGCAAGCAATATTTTACACACAAGCAGTCTGGCGCAGGATTTCTTTTCGCAGCCGTGCCATGATCCGCTTTTCCAATCTTGAAATATAGGATTGGGAGATGCCAAGCTTTTGCGCCACCTCTTTTTGGGTCAGTTCCTGCTGCCCTTCCAGTCCAAATCGCATATTGACGATCTCCCGTTCTCGATCCGGAAGCAGTTCCAGTGCCTGATACAGCAATGCCAGATCCACTGCATCCTCCAGCTGACCGGTGACCACATTCTCATCGGTTCCCAAAATATCCGACAGCAGCAGTTCATTGCCATCGTAATCCATATTGATGGGCTCTTCCAACGATACCTCCACCCGTTGACCGGATATTTTCCGAATGTGCATCAAAATCTCGTTTTCGATACATCTGGAAGCATAGGTAGCCAGTTTAATATTTTTGTCCCGGCGATAAGTGCTGATGGCTTTGATAAGACCAATGGTGCCAATGGAGATCAGGTCTTCCAAATTGACCCCTGTATTTTCAAATCGTCGTGCAATGTAAACCACCAGCCGAAGATTATGTTCGATCAGTTTCTGTTTGTCCACCTCATTGCCCTGTTCCAACCCTTCCAGCGCATCCTGCTCCTGCTGTCCTTTCAACGGAGGTGGTAAAATATCGCTGCCGCCGATGTAAAAAATGCTCTCGTCCCGTACCAGTCCGATCCGTCGTAAAAAAAGCATCAGTTTATTCATCCGATCATTCCTCCTGCCAGTGCTTGATATGGTTTTCCCTGACCGATCATCTGTGGCGTAAATGCCACGATCATATTTTCCTTTTTCCCGTTGATTTGTACATCCTCAACACGCAATCCCAGCAGCATACCGGCCGGCTGCCCCACCGCATGATAAGGAATCAGTCGAAAGCCGCAGTTGTGCCTGTCTGCCAGGGTTTCTACCGGATGTGCCAATTGCTGTGCCGTTAGATCCAGCAGTTTTTCAGCAGCTTGGACATCTGCCACCAGTACCGGCGTACCGGAAACCGGATCTCGGAGAGTATTGCCTGTATCCAGAAGTGCCGTAAGGTGGATCTGCCTGCCACCGTGGCGAATAATGACCGGAGCAAAATGCTGCTGTCCCGGCCGTCCGCAAAATCCCACCACGCACAAGATCACAACCCCCAGCGCACCCATGATGATAGCCCAAAATCCACCATTACCCAATCCCAGAGCGATCCCGCCCAATGCCATACTCAAAAAAACAAACAGGATTCCTCTACGCAACGCACCGTTGCCCCAGCCAAAAGCAATAACTGACATCAAAATGAAGCTGACGATCCTCCAGAAAAAATTACCCAAAAACGCAAACCCCGGAAGGACACACCCGGCTGCGTAAACCGCCCCCATTGCCGCTGCCCCGGCTGCTCTTTTGGCACCGGGTGCAAAACCCGCAAGGCGATTTGTGCCCAGGATCAGAAAATAGTCCACCAGGAAATTCAATAGGATGACCAGATCCAAATAGACTTTCATATCTCTGCCTCCTTCATCGGTGATGGCACCAGTATACCTTTTCCATGTTCAAAAAGTTGGTCGCAACGAGGACACCCTATGCCAGCAAGTTTTGCCACGCTCGCCCTCAAAATCCCCTTGCCGCCCCATGGGTGCAAAAAAACGGCAGCTGATTTTATCAGCTGCCGTCAATTATGTCGAAGACTTTTCTTCCCGATGAACGCTGCGAATGTTCTTTTCGGCTTTGAAGCGAGGGGTCATAACTTCATGTCCGCACTTCAGGCATTTTAATTTAAAGTCAGCACCGGTACGAGTCACCAGCCATTGGCTGCTCCCACATGGGTGTGACTTTTTCATCGTCAAAATATCACCAACTCGAATATCCATACTTACTTCCCCTTCACCGTCTGCCAGTATTGCTTTGCAGCCTGCTCTACCTTATTTGCGCCGTATTCATAATAGATCGTCCCAACCAGGTCATCCGGCAAATACTGCTGCTGCACCCAGTGGTTTGGATAATTATGAGGATACAGATACCCCTGCTCTCGCTCCATGCTGAAGGTATCGGCGTGTTTATTCTGCAAATGCCGGGGGAAATCTCCGCCTTTTCCTTTTTGAACATCTTCCACTGCGGCTGCATAAGCCATATAGGCAGAGTTTGATTTTGGGGCGGTCGCCAGAAAGATCACCGCATCGGAAAGGGGCAATCTCGCCTCCGGCAGCCCCAGTTGCAAAGCACTGTCCACGCAGGCCTTTACAATGGGAATCGCCATAGGATAGGCAAGACCAATATCCTCACAGGCCGAGCATAAGATCCGGCGGCAGCAGGAAGGCAGATCCCCCGCCTCCAGAAAACGAGCCAGATAATGGATCGCCGCATCCGGATCAGAGCCACGAATGGATTTCATCAGTGCAGATAGGGTATCATATTGATTATCTCCTCCACGATCATAGCGCATGGAGGACTTCTGCGTCACCAGCTTGGCATCAGCCAGAGTCAGGGGCAGTACCCCCTTTTCCGGCTGTCCGGCGGAGAACAGTACTTCCACCGCATTCATGGCCTTGCGAACATCGCCACCACAACAAGCAGCAATATGCTCCAGTGCCCCGGCTTCCGGTACAGCTTTCAGCGCCGTGCGGTTTTCCATAAAGGACACTGCCCGTTGGATGGCTTTCAGCGCCGCCCGTTCATCCAACTGCTTAAATTCAAAAATGGTGGAGCGGCTCAAAATCGCATTGAATACATAAAAATAGGGGTTTTCTGTCGTGGATGTGATCAGCGTGATCTTACCGGTTTCGATATGATCCAGCAAAGTTTGCTGTTGCTTTTTATTAAAGGACTGGATCTCATCCAAATACAGCAGGATTCCATTGGGTGCAAGAAATGTATCCAGATCTGCCACCATCTGCTTAATATCTGCGGTGGAAGCGGTGGTCGCATTGAGCTTATATAATTTACGGTTGGTCTGCTTGGCAATGATATTGGCCACCGTGGTCTTTCCCGTACCGCTGGGGCCGTAGAACACCATGTTCGGGATGTTGCCGGAGTCCACCAGCCGCCGTAAAATGCCCCCCTGCCCCAAAATATGTTCCTGACCGTAGACTTCATCCAATGTGGTGGGGCGCAGAAGCTCTGCCAAAGGCTGATACATAGCCAGCCTCCTCTCGAAAATATGTTTAGTTTATCATACCATTCTTTTTTTCCGTCGTCAAGGGATGTTTCTATATTTTCATTCTGTCCCACGTTTTTTCAGAAAAACACTTGCAATTCCCATTCAACTATGCTAAAATCCCTGTGATATGCAAAAGCGATGAACGAGTTGTCGAGTGTCAAAGGCATTTCAGTAGCGAAGGCAGGATGGTGCAAGCTGCCCGGAATGGGACACTGGGCTTTCCCTCGGGAGCTTCCAGCTGAAAGATCGAGTAGGATTGGACGGGTGACTTCGTTAAAAGTCTGCGGCGTGTCTGCGCCAAATAAGCTGCACTCTCAGGAGTGAATTGCGGGTGGTACCGCGGAAGGAATGTCCTTTCGTCCCGAAGATGGGATGAAGGGATTTTTTATTTTTATAAACAACCTTTTAGGAGGAAATGATTATGAAGGAACAATTGGAAACGATCCGAGCATCTGCCCTGGCTGCTCTGGAAGCCGCCGACAGTCCTGCCGCTCTGGAAGAACTTCGTGTGCGTCTGTTGGGCAAGAAAGGTGAACTGACTGCCGTTCTGAAGCAAATGGGTAAACTGTCCCCCGAAGAGCGGCCTGTGATGGGTGCTCTGGCCAACGCCGTCCGTGCAGACATTGAGGCCAAGCTGGAAGAGCGGAAGTCCACTGCCAATGCTGCCGCTCTGGAAGCAAAGCTGGCTGCCGAAGCCATTGATGTGACTATCCCCGGCGAATCCGTGGCCGTTGGCCATCAGCACCCCATGAATCAGGTGCTGCAGCAGATCAAAGAAATGTTTATCGGCATGGGCTACACCATCGTGGAGGGCCCGGAAGTGGAGCTGGCAGACTACAACTTCACCAAACTGAATACCGAAGAAGGCCACCCTGCCCGTGACCGCTCTGATACATTCTACTTTACAGATGATGACTCTGTTTTGTTGCGTACACAGACCAGCTCCATGCAGGTACGCGTTATGGAAAACGCTAAGCCCCCTATCTGCATTCTTGCCCCCGGCCGTGTATTCCGGAAAGACGAGGCAGATGCCACCCACTCCCCCATGTTCCACCAGATCGAAGGTCTGGTGGTGGCAGAGAACATCACCATGGGTGACCTGAAGGGCGCACTGGTGGCTGTCATGCGCCAGATCTACGGACAGGAAGCCGTCATGCGTTTCCGTCCTCACCACTTCCCCTTCACCGAGCCCAGCTGCGAAATGGATATGCAGTGCCATAAGTGCCACGGCACCGGCGAAGTGGACGATCAAGTCTGTTCCACCTGCCACGGCGAAGGTTGGATCGAATTGCTGGGTGCCGGCATGGTGCACCCCAACGTACTGCGTGGCTGTGGCATTGACCCGGACAAATATTCCGGTTTCGCCTTCGGCATGGGTCTGGAACGTATGGCCATGGGTCGCATGAAGATCAATGACCTGCGCCTGATCTTTGAAAATGACGTCCGGTTCCTGAACCAGTTCTAAGGAGGGAAAACTATGAAGCTGAATAGAAAATGGCTCAATGAGGAATTTGTGGATCTGTCCACTGTTTCTGACAAGGAATTTGTGGAAACCATGACCATCTTCGGTCAGAAGGTGGAAACCTATGAGCGTCTGGATAATGAAATTAAAAATGTAGTGGTGGGCAAGGTTCTGGAGATCGTCCGCCACGAAAATTCCGACCACATGTGGGTCTGCCAGATCGACGACGGCTCCGGTGAGCCTGTCCAGATCGTCACCGGTGCCCAGAATGTTAAAGTAGGCGATCTTGTGCCCGTAGCTCGCCACAATTCCTGGCTGCCCGGCGGTGTCCACATCACCAAAGGAAAGCTGCGTGGTGTCAAGTCCAACGGTATGCTCTGTGGCCTGGAAGAACTGGGGCTGACCGTGGGTGATTTCCCCTATGCCATCGAAGACGGCATCTTCATCATTGAAGAAGACTGCAAAGTTGGCGACGATATCAACACCGTTATCGGCAACGACGACTGCGTTGTGGATTTTGAGATCACCAACAACCGCCCCGACTGCTATTCCATCATTGGTCTTGCCCGGGAAGCTGCCGCTGCTTTCGATAAGCCCATGCGCCACCACCAGCCGGAAGTTCATGGTTCTGACGTAGGTTCGATCTACGAACATCTGGATGTAGAAGTACCGGCTGAGCGGCTGTGCAATCGTTATACTGCCCGGATGGTAGCCAACGTAAAGATCGGCCCCTCCCCCAAGTGGATGCGCCAAAGACTGCGTGCAAACGATGTACGCCCCATCAACAACATCGTCGATATCACCAACTATGTAATGCTGGAATACGGTCAGCCCATGCACGCTTTTGACTACCGCTATGTGGGCGACGGCAAGATCGTTGTTCGGGAAGCGGAAGAAGGCGAAGTTCTGACGACTCTGGACGGCAATGTTCGCAATCTGAAGCCCGGTATGCTGGTAATTGCAGACGAAAACAAGCCCATCGGTCTGGCCGGTATCATGGGCGGCGAAAACTCCGAGATCAAGGATGATACCATCACCGTCGTTTTTGAATCTGCCAACTTTAACGGCACTTCTATCCGCCAGACCGCGCTGGCTCTGGGTATGCGTACCGATGCTTCCGGCAAGTTTGAAAAGAATATCGATCCGATGATGACCCTGCCCGCTGTTGAGCGTGCCTGTGAACTGGTGGAAATGCTGAACTGCGGTGATGTGCTGGACGGCATGATCGATATTATAAACTATGTTCCTCAGCCTCACACCGTCACTTTAGAACCCGAAAAAATCAACAAACTGCTGGGCACCAACATTTCCGAAGAAGAAATGGTTCGCTATCTGAACCGGCTGGAGATCAACGTGGAAGGCCGTGAAATCCAGGTTCCCTCCTTCCGCCCCGACCTGAACCACATGGCTGATATTGCCGAAGAAGTTGCAAGAACCTACGGTTATAACGAGATCCCCATTACTGACCTGAAAACTGCCACCCAGGGCGGTTACAGTGCCGGTATGGAGTTGGAAGCCAAAGCAGGCCGTCAGTGCCGTGCCATGGGTTACAATGAGATCATTACCTACTCTTTTGTTTCCCCTGCCAGCCTGGACATGATCCGTGTGGCAGCGGACTCTCCTCTGCGGAACACCCTGAAGATTCAGAATCCCTTGGGCGAAGACACCTCTGTTATGCGTACCATCGTTCTGCCCTCCATGTTGGACATTCTTTCCCGAAATAACGCTTACCACAACAAGTCCGTTCGGATGTATGAGATCGGAAAAGTCTATCTGCCTGTAGAAGGCCAGGCACTGCCGGAAGAGCCTAAAATGCTGGTGCTGGGCACTTATGGTGCCAATGAAACCTTCTTCACCCTGAAAGGTGAGCTGGAAGCTATCTTCGCTGCACTGCGAACCCACAAAGCCACCTATGCCGCCTGCAGCAGCAATCCCTCTTTCCATCCCGGCCGCTGCGCCCAGGTAAGCATCGACGGCGAAATCCTGGGCTATATGGGTCAGGTGCATCCGCTGGTCGCACAGAACTATGGCATGGACATGGAAATTTACTGTGCTGAGATCAACTTCACCAAACTGATGGCTCATCTGCAACCCGATGCCACCTACACGCCCCTGCCCAAATATCCTGCTGTGACCCGTGACCTTTCCATTGTCTGCGACGAAGCACTGACTGTTGCACAGGCCGAAGATACCATCACCGCCTCTGCCGGTAAGTTGCTGCGTAATATCAAGCTCTTTGACATCTACCGGGGCGCAAACCTGGGTGATGGAAAAAAGAGCATGGCCTTCTCTCTGGAATTGCGGGCAGATGACCGCACATTGACTGATGCAGATACCGAGCCTGTCATCAGCAAGGTGCTGGCCGCGTTGGAAAGCGAATGCGGTGCATCTCTGCGCTGATAAAAATTTACAATAAAGGTCTTTACACCGGCCAAAATTTGGGCTATAATACCTATATTGGAATAAGGAGGTAACCCAAATGACGGATAGAACCATAAAATTTACAGTCCCCTGCGATGATAAAACCAATATGCGTATGATTCTCCGCAGCGTATTCGACTCCCTGAACGAGAAGGGTTACAATCCCATCAATCAGATCGTTGGATATCTTCTGTCTGAGGACCCCACGTACATCACCAACTACAACAACGCCCGCGCACTGATCTGCAAATTGGATCGGGACGAGCTGTTGCAGGAACTGGTTCGGTGTTATCTGTTTGAGAATTAATGCAACGTCGCAAACTAGGGGGAATGCTTTCCCCCTAGTTCTATTTTCAGAATGGATGCACTGGTAAATGTTGCCATATTCTCCAAATAGGTTGACATAATTATTACCATGTGTTACAATCTGGTCACAAATAATTCAAGGAGGTAACGAAAAATGGCTGAAGAAAATGCTGTTTTGACCTACAAAGGACATCCCCTGATGCGCAAGGACAACCTGATCTATTATGGCTCCATGGCCGATAGTCATATCGTTATGCTACAGATCATGGAAACCCAGAAAGTAGGCGGTGAGGATGTTGCCAGCAAGGTTTCCATTCAGCTGCAACTGACCGATCCCGCCGCCAGAAGCCGGGATCGTATTGTAAAAAAGAGTGAGAAAGACGGTCTGTACACTGCCCTGGATCTGGGCAATATCTGGCTGGAACGGGCATTGGCCGGTAAATAAGTTCTCTGCGGTGATCCCCATGAAGTTTCTCAAGCATCTTTTTGGCATTTCCCTTGTTCTCATGCTGGCTGTCATTGTCCTGACGATTCCGGCCAAAGCAGCCGATAGCGGCGGTTTAAAAACCGGTGTCGGCTATGTGACAACAGACTCTTTACGATTGCGCTCCGGCCCTTCCACCACCTCCTCTACCCTGGCCTATGCCGAAAAGGGAGAAGTCGTGGTGCTGCTGGACAAAAGCGGCAATTGGTACAAGGTGCTTTACAACCTGAAAGAAGGTTATATGCACCAGTCCTATCTGAATACCTCCACCGTTAAAAATGTGGAACTGGGCTACGGCAAAGTGAACTACACCCAGGTAAATATGCGCTCCGGCCCCGGAACATCTTATTCTGCTCTGGGCAAAAGCAGTAAAGGTGATCTGGCTTATATCATTGGTTTCAACAAGCAATGGTATAAGGTCATCTGGAATGACAAAATCTGCTACATCCGCAGCGATTACCTGACTTTGACCGAGGCTCCCTACGAAAACAATGCTTCCGAAAAATCACCCCTGTTTTTCCGGAACGGAAATTCTACCGGAACAGCTGTCAGCGTGACCGTACTGAAAAACAGTGCCAACTACATCGCCGGCAGTTCCTCTTCAAAGGCAGATCAGATCATTTCCACCGCAAAAAAATACATCGGTGTCCCCTATCAGTGGGCCGGAAGTTCTCCCAGCGGTTTTGACTGCTCCGGCTTTGTGCAATATGTGTTCAAAGCTCATGGGATCTCCCTGAACCGCACCGCCGCCACCCAATATAAGCATGGTATTTTTGTTTCAAAAAGTAACTTACAGCCCGGCGATCTGGTATTTTTCCAGAACACCTACAAAGCCGGTATCTCCCATGTGGGCATTTACATCGGTGACGGAAAATTCATCCATGCCTCCTCTTCCAAGGGTGTGGTGATCAGCAGTCTGTCCTCCAGCTACTATGTTTCCCATTATTACGGCGCTCGTCGTATTCTGTAAAAAACTGCCGACACAAAAATGTGTCGGCAGTTTTTTTCTTTTTAGGGCATACTAGAAAAAACAGGAGGGATTTTATGAACGCTACCAATAAGCGTGGAAAGCAGAGTTTTGTCCTGCCCACGCCCCCTATCATCACCACCTGGGCCAGCATTGCCGGTAAAAAAGAGTCCCAAGGACCATTGGCTGCTCACTTTGATTACACATCTCAAGACACCCTCTTCAATCAAAAAACCTGGGAGCAAGCTGAAAAGCGGATGCAACAGCTGGCATTGGAAACGCTGGCTGCCAAAGCCGGAATACCCAAGGAGTCTTTCGGGCTGGTCTATTCCGGTGATCTGCTAAATCAATGCATTGGCTCTTCTTTCACGCTGAACAACACCGGAATACCCCATTTGGGTCTATACGGTGCCTGCTCCACCATGGCAGAAAGTCTGCTGCTGGCTTCCATGACCGTTTCAGGCGGTTTTTCCGATCAGGTTGTGGCAATGACCTCCTCCCATTTTGCCAGTTCTGAGCGGCAATATCGTTTTCCCCTGGGTTATGGCAGTCAGCGTACGCCCACCGCGCAATGGACCGTAACAGGTGCAGGGGCTGCACTGGTCTGCAAAGATGGACATGGGCCGAGAATCGAAAGTGCAACCATCGGCACCGTCATGGAACTGGGCATCAAAGACGCCAACAATATGGGGGCTGCCATGGCTCCGGCTGCATACCATACCATTAAAGCCCATTTTCAGGATCTGAAAGCCTGCATCGACGACTATGATCTGATCGTCACCGGGGATCTGGGACAACTGGGTAAGGAACTGGTTCTGGAGATGGCTCGCCGGGACGGTTTCCCTCTGGGTGGAAAACTGACCGACTGTGGTACTCTGGTTTTTGACAATACCATTCAAGATGTCCATTCCGGCGGTTCCGGCTGCGGATGCAGCGCCATCACCCTTTGTGGTTATCTGTTGGAACAAATTCGATCCGGGAAATTGAAGCGTATTCTGTTTTGTGGCACCGGGGCACTTTTGTCCCCCACCTCCACCCAACAGGGATTGAGTATTCCCGGCGTGTGCCATGCCGTATCCATTGTAGGAGGTCTTTGAAAATGGAGTATTTGAAAGCATTTTTGGTGGGCGGCGGACTGTGCCTGATTGGTCAAATTCTGATTGACAAGACCAAACTGACCCCGGCTCGGATCTTGGTCAGTTATGTGGTCGTGGGTGTGATTTTGGGTGCTGTGGGACTTTATGAGCCTTTGGTGGAGTTTGCAGGTGCCGGCGCATCCGTTCCGCTGACAGGATTTGGCAATCTCATTGCCAAAGGAGTCAAAAAAGCGGTGACGGAAGATGGCTTTCTCGGTGTGCTTACCGGCGGTTTGACCGCATCCGCCGGCGGTATTACCGCTGCAGTTTTGGCAGGACTATTGGCAAGTTTTCTGTTTAAAGATAAGGATAAATCCTAAAAAACGGGGCATTCTATGGTAGCGGCCAAAGCCGTAGAGTAGAAAGTGGAGGAAAAACCATGAACAACCAGAATAAAAACCAGAATCAGAACAAGAACGAGAACCGCAACGAGCAGAATCAGAACAAGAACGAAAACTGCAAGGACAGCCGCAACGAGCGCTAAAGAGAGAACGCCCTCCCCCATGTGGAGGGCGTTAAAATTATTGTTTTGCAAATAGGCTTGTCTTTTCAACGCCTTTGTGTTATTCGGTATTCTCTGTCCCCCAAAATAAAACAGTTCGTCCGAAATCGCAATTTCGGACGAACTGTTTTATAGTCGGACAAACCTTCCCAAATGGAAGAAATACAGCAGTTTTTCTTTAACAGGCATTTCGTAGATCCGTCTCATGGCATCGGCATAGGCATTGACCTGGAGAGAATACTGGCTCACTTTTTTCGGAAGGGTTTCCTCCGTCACGAAATCAGTCTTATAATCAATAATGGTGATGCCGTCATCTTCCAGCAAAGCGCAGTCCACCACACCTTGCAGCAGGATCTGTTCCCCGGCAAGGTCTTTGTCATAGACAGAACCGTCCTGCAAAATGGAGAATTTAAACTCTCGAACCACATTCCCTTTCCGAAGTTTTTGTCCTAATTCTGTCCCAAAAAATGCCATAATACCCTCTGCATCGACTGCTTTTGCCTGAATTTCAGAAAGATATCCCTGAGTGTAAAGCCGCTGGATCTCCGCCTGTACCCCCGCTTCATTTTCACAGGCTCCATAATCCACATACTGTAAAAAGGCATGAACAGCATTGCCATAGTCTTTTCCCTGGATCTGCTGTTGGGCAAAAGCAGGTACCCGCCACTGGCGGGGTTTTGTGACTAGTGTCTGTTGAGCAGCCTCTTCATCCTTATAGCGACCTTTCAATCCTGTCGCTGTCAGCTTTGATGGGGTTTCGATCGCCTTACCGTGGGCATAACAGAAGTTCAGGCCTTCTTCCATCAGACGAATATCCTGGGCAGACACCCTTTGATGAATGTCTTCTGTTTGCTGTCCCACAGGTGCCATTTGGGGCGCAGAAACCACTTGAATTTTCCAAGGATGCAGTCCCGTATTTGTTTCCGTAGGCTTCCCAGCCAAAGCAAACAGCGCTCCGGCTTCTGTCTTATGCAGTGCGGTCAGCAGCACCCACTGTCCGGGGCACAGTGCCTCCTGGGTCAATAGCTGCAAGGAACCCATATTGATCCGCTGAACCATTTCCGTCAATTCCTGTTGAAGCCGATTTGAGGCATAGGTCATGATCAAACGATCCCGTGCTCGTGTCATAGCCACATACAGCACTCTCAGTTCTTCCGAAACACTTTCTGCTCCGATTCTTGCCGCAATGGCTCGTTTGGCAATGGTGGGATAACGCAAACGATTTTGATTATCCACCGCAGACAGACCCAGACCCATCTGTTTATGACACAAAACAGTGCTTCGTTGACTCTCCATGTTAAATTCTCGTCCCAGACCGCACAAATAGACCACCGGAAACTCCAGTCCTTTGGACTTGTGAATGCTCATGATCGTGACGCACCCAACTGCCGTTTGCTCACCGGCAGAGATCAGCCCCTTTTCTTCCAAAGTTTGCAAATGCTCCAAAAAACGACCCAGATCTCGATTTCCGCTGCCTTCAAAATCCGCTGCCAGCTGATAAAAGGTCTGTATATTCGCCAAGCGTTCAGCACCGTCTTCCATAGCGCCATAGACTTCCTCTAAGGAGGTGGTCAAAAGCACCTGCTGAAGAAGACCGGTCAGGCCGCAATGCCGCAAAGCACTGCGTAAATGATGCAGTGTGTGCATAAATGCCTGGCTTTTTTCGCTGTCACTGCGACCAATGGCGTCGTAAAATGCGCAGCTTTTGTGTTTGCTGCGGATAGCCGCCAGATCATCGGCGGTAAAGCCAAATGCAGGGCTTAAAAGAGCTGCCACCAAAGGAATATCCAGCCTTGGGTTATGGATCACCTGCAAAATGGAATAAAGTGTTCCAATTTCCTCTGTTTTCAGCAGATCCACACCGCCGCCGGTCGCATAACGAATGCCATAGTGATCCAGGGCTCGTTGGAAATACCTACCTGCCGATCCGGGGGAGCGAAGTAAGATCACAATATCCTCCGGTCGGACAGCACGCAAATTTTCCCCTTCCCGCACTTTTCCACTGCGAAGCATTTCCTGAATGTGTTGGGCAACAAAGGCAGCTTCTTCCGGATAGGTCTCCTGCTGCACATCCACACAGCACAGTTCCACCTCCGGCTGCCCCAGATCTATATGGGCAATGCCTTCATAAAGAGCCTCGTCCTCACCGTAATCCATTCCACCTACCTGAGGACTCATGCACAGTTGAAATACATCATTACAGCCTTCCAATACGCCGCCGGAAGAGCGGAAGTTTCGGCTTAGTACAACTTTTCGGTCTTCTCCCATCTGTGCTTGATCTGCCGGGATAAAACCACGATATTTTTCCAGAAAAATGCCCGGATCAGCCAATCGGAACTGATAAATGGACTGTTTCACGTCGCCTACCATAAACAAATTCTTTCGTTTAGCGGTCAACGCTCCATAGATGGCATCCTGCACCGCATTGGAGTCCTGATACTCATCCACCATCACTTCCCGGAAACGGCTTCCGATCTCGTTTGCTGCCGCCGTTGGACTATTACGTCCCTTACCCAGCAGAAGATCCAGCATTCTGTGTTCCAGATCACCGAAGTCCAGGATATGACGGCTCTGCTTTGCCCCATCATAAGCTTTCCCAAACTCTTCTACCAACTGAACCAATCCATCGACCGCTTCTGCCGAGGATTCCAGATCCACCAACACCCGATCAGATCCATCAGCAAAAGGCTGGATCCGCTTCTCCAAACCCTTTTTGCACCGATCCCGTACGGCCTTGATTCCCTCTTTTAATTCCTCGTCGCAGTTTTTGGGGAAGACCAATCGACCGAAGTCAATATCTTTCCGTTGGGTGATCTGTTGCCAGGAATCTGCATCCCGCAGCTGTTTTAATTGAAACAGTGTATCTTTTAAAAGTACCACCGGCTTTTGAAAGCCCTCTGCAGCGTCAGCTTTTTGAACACAGTTTTCCAAGGCCTGCATTTGCAGATCCAACCAATCTTTCAATTGTTGGATCAAAAACCGGCCATACTCCGTCTGTCCGGCATCACAGATCCCTTCCGTATGTACGAAACTCTGGCAATGGGACAGCCATTGACCGGGATCCAGATGGCAGCGTGCACTGTCATAGACCTGTAGTACGATCTGAGGTATCTGTCGATCATCTCTGCCCAATCCCTGACTGTCCACAAACGCCCGAAAAGTCGGGTTTTCCAATTGTGTTTCGTAGGCATCTGTTAAGATTTTCTCCATCACTCGAGTGCGGATCTCACCACACTCATTTTCATCCCCCACACGAAAATCACCCGGTAGATCCAGTCGATAGGCATACTCCCGCAGTATATCCGCACAAAAGGCATGAACGGTGGATATTTTTGTCAGATACAACCGCTGTAATTGCCGCTGCAAATGAACATTTTCCGGTTCCAGTGCCACCCGTTCTGTCAGCTTGGCCGCAATTTTCCCTCGCAGTTCCGCAGCCGCAGCCTTTGTGTAGGTGATCATCAGAAAATCATCAATATTGGCAGGGTCTATGGGGTCAGTTACATAGCTCAGCAGTCGATCGACCAATACTTTCGTTTTGCCGGAACCTGCTGCAGCGGAAACCAGCAGCCGTCCACCCCGATCAGACACTGCCTGCTGCTGTTGTACCGTTAATTTCTCAGCCACCGTTGTTCCCCTCCTTTTCGATTTCTTCCCAAAAGCGCTGAGCCGTCATAGCCTTGTAATTGCGCCGTCCCTGTACGCTTTCCTCATGGCACACCGCTCCGTAGGGGCAGAAGGTGCAGGCATTGTGGCTGGTGCCGCGGGTATAAGGATCAGGCTCTACATTGCCGGATGCGATATCCTCTGCCATACCTGCCAAAACGTTCATCATGTGATCACTAAGCTTTCCCAGTTGACCACGATCCGCCACATCACCGGCCAAAGAACCGTCTTTGCGGACTGTACAGCTGAGAATGTCCATTTTTTCAGAGGGATCCATGGCACGCAAGGACTCTTCATCCGATAAAAGCAGTCCACTGCGTTTCCAGGAGGCCTTTCTTGCCGCCTTCGCCTCTTCCTCTGTCATGCTTCCATCCACGCTGAGATAGGGCACTCTGGCTGGGAAATACTGAACACCCGCACTGATCCGTCTGCCGGGCAAAAGGTCATTTCCACCTTTTTCCAATGCGAACAGATAAATGAGCATCTGCAAACCTACGCCGTAAAACACATCACAGTAATCAAATGATTTTTTTCCCGTCTTGTAATCCACGACCCGAAAATAGGTGCTATCCCCTCGCTGCCAAACATCTACCCGGTCTACAAATCCACGCAATTGAGCCTGAATGCTGCCATTGGGGATATCCACCGCAGGCATTTGTCCCGATTCATCGAAATTCAATTCAAAGAAACGGGGCTGATATTGGGCTTGGCTCAATTCTCGCCACAGTTCCCGAACGACCATTTCAAGTTCCTGCATATTGCGGCGGAACAAATACTCCACTCTTTGTCCATCCAAACCGCTGAAATGCTCCTGCACATATGCCTGAGAGTATTTTTCCGCCAGTTTCATGGTTTCTTCCAGGGTCACATGATGAAATCCACCCTTTTCCATGACCTCACGACAGGTCTCTTCCAATACCGCATGGACATACGTACCAAATTCCGCCGGGTCGAGCGCCGCTTCTTTTCTCTCTCTGACACGCAGACCATATTTCAGGAAATAGGACAGGCGGCATTCTGCCTGCCGATCCACCT
This sequence comes from uncultured Oscillospiraceae bacterium, assembly GCA_964586875.1. Classification (GTDB taxonomy): domain Bacteria; phylum Bacillota; class Clostridia; order Oscillospirales; family Oscillospiraceae; genus Faecousia. Next base: position 19,841 of record CAZPJH010000006.1, on the reverse strand, counting down.
GCGAAGCCGACAGCCGCAATTTACTGCCGTAAAGTCCTTCCACATTTTCCCTGGTCACCTTTCCAAGGCAATGATCTTTCCGCTGCAGGATCTGATCATATAGTTCCTGCAATCCCAATTGATGAGCAGTCTGACCGTCATGGCAGGAAACCAAATATGCGGCCGCCGCCATCTTTTTCCGGCGCTGATAGGTCAGATCTCCGTGGATCTGCACTGCACCGCCGGAGAGTGCAGCTAATCGGCGGTACACAAAAGAGGGCTGGCTGCCCGAGCAGATCACCGTAACGCTCTGTTCCGCACCGCAAAATACATCATAGATCTCGGCAAACTCTGCCTGCAGTCCTTCCATAGCTCCACCGGTCAACGGAACACCTATGGCACGGAGAGTGACCCGTTCCTGATCTGTCAGCAGTCCCGTGGAGCCACCATAGCCAGGCAAAGTGCCTTCATTCGCACCCAGCAGGATCAAATGTTTCTGCTGCTGACAACGCATAGCTGTAACATTACCGACGCTGATTGCATCCAGCACCGGTGGAATTGTTCCCACATCACACTGGCTAAGCAGCAGTTTCAGCAATCTGACAAACGCATCCCCGTCCCAGTTACTTTCTCCCAGCACATCATGGAGCTGTTCCAGGGCGTTAAGCAGGATCTCCCACAGCTGATTATAGATCTGTGCTATCCGATTATCTCCTTGCCGATCCACCCCTTGGGACAACGCCTCCAGCCGTTGACGGAAGCATATCTCTTCCAGAAAGTCGTAAAGTCCATTGACCTGCTGACCCACGGTCTTAGCATTTCGGAAAGCCTCCTGCAACCGCAGCAGCGGTTGAATGACCTGCCGACGATTGGCATTGAGTTCATCCAGTTCGTTCCGTGAGTAAGTGTCCCATTGCCCCTGCAGACCCTGAGGATGACCCGTCCAATCTTCCTTCCAACGATTGCCGGAGATAGCCCATATGTAACAGTAGTTTTCCATTTTATCGCAGTCATCCTGCTCTAACGGAGAAAGCGTGCTTCGCAGATAGCGCAGAACATCCCGCTGCTCAAAGCCACCCAGCGCCGCATCCAGCGCAAAGATCACTGTGGAGATGACCCCTGATTGCAGCACTTCCTCTGTGCCTGTCAGATACAGTGGAATACCGCATTTTTCAAAAACCAGCCGCAGGATCGGACCATAGCTTTCCATTTGAGTACAAACAATGGCAATATCCCGATAGCGGCATCCATTTTCCACTTGGGTCATAACTTCCTGCGCCGCCACCTGGCACTCCTGGTATATGGATGCTGTCTGCACCGCTTTCACGCAATGCCGCAATTCCGAGTAAAATTTTACCCTTCCCTGAAACAGGTTTTTACGCATAGAAACCAGTTCATCTTCCCGCTCCGCAATCAACTGAATACGTACCGGGATCTCCGCTTGCCGGGCGATCTGCCACAATTGTCCACCGGTCTGCCCTGCTTTTTCAAAGGCCATCTCTGTACTATGGAGGCAATCGCAGGTCAAACTGACGGTAATATCTGCGCCGGAGCAAATAATATGCTCCAAAATGGCCATATTCTGCCGGGTAAAATCAGGAAATCCATCCACATAAAAAGTATGACGGCTTGCAAAATCAATCTGTTCCAGCTGCTCCAATGCCCAGGTCATCTGATCTCTGGGATCACGTTTTCCTCTGGCGCATAGGCCATCATAGCTTTCCATCAGCAAGGCAAGTTCTTCCAGTTTCTGAGCGAGGACGCCTTGCGTCTGCATGGAGGCATTTTTCAGATCCGCCGGAGTAATACAGCAACGCTTGAATTCATCCACCGCATCCAGCACCTGACTTAAAAACTCCGTCTTTGTTTCTACGGAAGCATAGGTTTTCAGCACACTGTGCAACTGCCGGGCTGCTGCCGCCATAGCCACGATCCGACCACTGTTATCCAGGCATTCCCGGGAAGCATTGCCCACGATGTCCGAAACACGGCGTGCCAGTCGTGTAAAAGAGAGTACCTGTGCATAGCGGCTGGCTGTATCCCCTGCCACAGCCGCCAAACGGCGCTCCGTATCATGGCTGATCAGTTCCGGCACCATGAGGATACGATTATCTTTCCGTTGCTTCACATCCTCAGCAATGCGGGAGAGTATTTCATTTCGATTTGCCGTCCAATCTCTGCCCAACAGCAAAGTCAGCATAGAGCCACCGCCTTTCTTTTTCTACATTATATCACAGTCACTGTGAAAAAAACAGCTTTTCCCTTATCCTCGGTGAAATAAATTTTGGGTCTTTCCCAATACATCCAGGAAGAAAAAACGGACTTGATATTCCCCTGTGATGGCATCGGTCAATCCATCCGAAAAGCCGGCACCGGCGGTCACATCTTTCACACTTGTGGCACTGTAACACATTTTGGGAAAAACCACACACCACCAGTTACGTCCCTGCCCCTGTCCGATAACAATACGCAAAGAGTCGTATATGCCCGACGGCAAAGTAAAGCTATCGTAGTAGCGGATAGGAAATTCTTCTTTCATAAAGCTGACCGTTGCCTGTTTTGCCTCTCCCAGTTCCGACAATGCCTGATTGGCCACTGCTTCGATCTGTGGCAAATGGGCCTGGATGTAAGTCTTGGCTTCCTGTGCGTCCGTGATCCCCTCCATGGTGCTATCCAGCATCTTCAAAACTGCATCCCGAACCTGAAGCTTGATATTCTGGTCGTGTTCCGAATCGGAGGCCCCCACCACATGAAGCCGTACCAGTTCCTCTTCCAGTTTTTCCCGGTCAGAAACCACACTGCCCACAAACCAAATACACATACACAGGGTCAAAATCATAAATAACTTGCAAATTTTCTTCATAAAAACACCGTCCATACTGAAATACTTCCAGTATGGACGGCTTCAGCCAATATTATACAGTTTTGGCAATATAAATCTGGGGATAATTCTCCTTGAGCATGTTACAGATCACCGCTGCATTTTCAAACTCCGTGGTAAAGCCGAACACGGCCGAACCGGTGCCTGTCATCTGATAGCCGACAGCACCATAGGAGTTGAAAAGAGACTTGATGTAGTTCAGCTCCAAATGATCCGCAGAAACAATGGGATCAAACACATTGCACACATTCTGTGCGATCCCCACCAGATCACCTGCCAGGATCGCCCGTTCCATGGCCTGAGTATCCGGCCGTTTGGCAATGGCTTTCTCGTCGATCTGCTGGTACAGCTCCGGAGTAGACACAGAAAAATCGGGCTTGCACACCACAAAAATACACTCGGGCATATCCGGAAGCTTGCGAATACGTTCGCCGCGGCCTTCTACAACGGCCGTTCCGCACAAAACACAGAACGGAACATCGCTGCCAATGGCCGCACCCAGTTCTGCCAACGCAGGCAAAGAGAAAGGTGCATCATAGTGTCTGTTCAGTGCCCGCAGCACCGCCGCTCCATCGGCACTTCCACCGCCAAGACCTGCTTGCAGAGGAATTCGTTTGGTAATCCGGATCTCCAGTCCATCGGGGTCTTTGCCAATGGCATCAAAAAACAGCTTGGCTGCCTTCCAGCACAGGTTGCTTTCATCCGTAGGGACACCTTCCTTGTCGCAAAGAATGGTCCAGGGTTTTCCGGTGCCCAATTCAATTTGAATATCATCCCGCAGAGAGATGGTCTGCATCACGCTCTGAATGTCGTGATAACCGTCGGCACGCTTGCCAAGCACATCCAATGTCAGATTGACTTTTGCAAAAGCGCCTTCATAAAGAGTTGTCATTTGATTATTCTGCCTTCCAAATAGTATCTCTTCTCCCGGGCATGACCCATGGAGAATGTCTTTCTCGGCAACACACCGCCGGAGATCACACCACGGAACAGCTGATGCTTTTCCATGGAGGGCAGCAGGAAGCCAACAGCATTTTCCTGCCGTGCCAGCAGTGTCACCTCGTCATCCCCATGAATATAATCGATTTGAGCAGAATTGTCAACCATCCAGGTATCCAAGAACTCCTGCAACACTGCCACAGCCAGTTCTCCCTTGGATCGATCCAGATACAGTGTTCCTTCTTTTCCGCCCATCACATAGCGGACAGCGTATCCATCCTCTGCACAAACGGATTGGATGTCTTTGAGCAGTTTTTCACCATCCACATGGAACAAAATGCGGTGGATCGGTTCAAACACCTGGGACGGATCGTGGATATTTTCCAGTTCCACCAGTGCATACCGGGCAGGATGATCAGAAAAATCAACACCGGGATGTTCTGCCTTCAGTGTTTCATAACAGCTTTTTGCGGTTGCCAGAGAGTGATTTCCGTCCCCAACTGCCAAAACGACAGGTGCGCCATTTAAATCTGCATATTTTGCGGGAACGGAGGCAATATAAGCTTGGAACCGATCATCAAAATCCCGGGCAGCATCTCCATCCACAAGATAGCCGGTAATGTGACCGCCGCCCTCCATCAGTTCAAAGTCATAAACCTTTGTCAGCTTTTCCTTTTGTGCGGCAATGGGCTCCAGCAGCTGCTTTTTGTCATCATCGCAGAGCATCAACACATGGGGGAACTCAATGGAAGCATCCTTTCGCACACGCTGGCGAGGAGGAATACGCTCCAGCACTGTCTTTTCTGTAGCACGGACACGGGAAACAGAGCCGGGATGGTAGTCATATTCTTCAAGATCCACCGCTCCCACAAGACCCGGACGAACAGTACCGTTGAGCAGCGTCCGCTCCACATAGATGTAAGACTGGGGATAAACCGCAAACACCTGCTCGTTGAGATAGCGTTCCATGGTAGCGTTGATCTTGGCAATCGCTGCCGGCTCATCCACATTTCCCAGATCTGCCTCGGGCAAAATCATATGGATGGTAGAAGCACTATCCCCTGCCTCCAGACGTACTCTGCGCCAATATGCAGCATCAGAGGTAAACTGGTCACAGGCGATCACCGCCCAGCGGTGCATATCCGCAGATGCAGGGAGCAGGATATCAGCTTTTCCAAAAATATTCAAGGTGTTGATCCTTCCTTTCGGCTTGATTTCATGGGCTATTATAACGAACAATCCGGCTTTCGTCAATCATTAAGTATAAAAAAATACCTTTTGGTTATACTATTTTCAGTAAAAATACACAAGGAGGTGTGTTATGGACATTTTGGCACTGATTCTTTCCATCATCGGTTGTGTCAACTGGGGACTGGTTGGTATTTTTCAGTTTGACCTGGTGGCCTGGCTGTTTGGCACTGCCACTGTGCTCAGCCGTATCATCTACACCCTGGTCGGTCTGGCCGGTCTTTGGACCATCTGTTTCTTTTTCCGCAAACCGAAACTTGGAAACTCGGAGGAATGAAAAATGCAGCACGGAAAAATCCGTGCTGCATTTTTATATTGTTATTTTCCGGTCTTGATGCGAATGGTACACTCGTATTTCTGTCCTTCGTATTCCGTCCAAATCTTGACCGTACCTGCGGAAGTCGCTGTGATCTTCACGCCGCCGTCTGCCGTTTCGACCTTGGTACAGCATTTGGCGAAATCATCGCCCACGTTCCAGGTCAGGCCTTTGATCACTTCGCCGGTGGTCTTGTTACGCAGAGTCAAGGTAAAGGTGTTATCACTGCCCAGCTTCAGCGTTACGTCATTGGTATAGTTCCAACCGCCGTGGAGCGCATACACAGCCTTCTCTTCCTTTTCCAATCCGGAAACACGGATGATGCAGGTAGCCTTTTGCTCTCCATAGGTTGCCGTAATGGTGGTCTTACCATCCTTCAAAGCAGTAACGACACCGTTGTTCACCGTGGCCACAGCTTCATCGGAGCTTGTCCATTGGATTTCGGAAGGATCCATGGTGCCATGATACAAATTCAGGGTCTTGTTGTTGGCACCCATTGTGACATCTTCGTAAGCCAGCACCAATTTAGCAGGTGCTTCTGCCAACTGGCAAGTAACGTTGACCGTGATCTGATACGCCTTATAGCTGACAGTAATGGTGGTATTACCGTTGCTGACGGGAGTAACATTACCCTTATTATCAACGATGGCAACAGTGGGGTCGCCGGAAACAAAGGTACATACCACATCTTCCGTGGTGTTTTCCGGCAGAGCTTTCACCAGCAGCAGAGCGCTGTCTGTCTTGGCAGTGAACTTCAGGTTTTCCATGGTCTGATCCTGCAGGGTGATTCCTGTACAGGCGATGGTATTGGTCGTGGGTGCAGTGGTGGTGATACCGGAGGTGGTATCGGGAGCATCGGAACGATCCATAACTCGAACAGCAATGAATACACACACAACAACGATCGCCAGCAGCAAAATCGCCACAATTGCAATCATGGCCATATTAGAGTTATTCTCCTGTTTTCGGCGATCTGTGGATCTTCGATTATCACTGGGGCGATTTGTTTCAGTTCTCCTCGTGCCGGGTTGGGCATACTTGCCCGCTCTGATGGGCTGATCCTCTGCGGTTGTTTCGACGACAGGCATAGCTGTATCCGATTTTTTTGTCCCACAAATGGGGCAGTATTCTTCTGCCTCGGAATAAGTTGAGCCGCATACGTCACATACGATCTTACTCATTGTTATCCTCCGTTCCGATACGCTATGCGCATCAAAGTTTTCACTATTATAGCAGTTCTTTTCTAATAAAACAACTAGCAATTCTAAAATTGTTCTGATTTTTTTACCCTATATTTTGACTGTTCTTTTTATAAAATGACTATATTTTGTGTTTCTGCCGAAAGTTTTGCTGATTTTTTCTGTTTCTCATCCAGAAATCTATTGCTTTTTTCTGTATTTTATTTTATCATAATTAAAAATGCAAAAAGGAGCGCTAAACATGACTGCACCACGGGCCGTTTCTCCCATTCTTGATGGCTTTACGCTGGATCAACCATTCTCTCGTCACGACGGCTGTCTATGCTGTTGTGTCACTGATAAGTCCAGCGGCGATCCCTTTGTTTTAAAGGTCATTTCCTTACCCGAATCCGCCACACAAATGAAAACCCTCCTAATGGCAGGTGCTTTTCCGGATCGAGCCATAGCCAATGCTTATTTTAAGGAGCAGGCTCGGGCTATTCTAACTGAAAGCAAGACCCTGCAACACATGGCTACCTTAAGTGGCTTTGTTGACTTTGACAGTGTTCAGGTCGTTGCCGCAGAAGAGGACAACGGATTTGAAGTTTATCTGCTCAGTCCCCAGCGAACAAGTCTTCAGCAGATGATTCAGCAACCCGGCTTGACCCATCTGGAAGTTGTTAACATGGCACTGGATGTGTGTACCGCCCTGTCCAGTTGCCGCCACGCCGGTTTTTTCTACGTCAATCTGAAACCCAGCAATGTCTTTTGCATGGGACAGCATTACCGTATCGGCGATTTGGGCTTTCTTCCCCTCTCGGCCATTGGTCATGCAGCTCTGCCTGAACGTTATCAAAACAGCTACTCCCCACCGGAGCTTCTGGTTGGAGGGCAGTATGTGAATGACTCTGCGGATGTGTATGCCCTTGGCCTAATGCTTTATCAGGCCTATAACGGCGGCCAGTTGCCCGGAAAAAATGATATTGCAGGACAGCTTCTTCCTCCGCCCAAATATGCCGACTACGAAATGGCCGAGATCATTCTGCGAGCCTGTGCGCCGGATCCTCAATTACGCTGGAATGACCCAGAGCAAGTCCGCACGGCTCTGTCCCGATATTTACAGCGCAATGGTGTCCGCAACAGCCCCATCATTGCACCACAACTGCGAAAACAGAAGGATCACACGCCTGTGGTGGAGGAATTTCTCCCCGAAACCTATGATGAAAGTGATTTCCAAACTCCACTATGGGGTGACCATCCTCCCAAAGATACCCCTGCTGCCCCAGAAACCGCCCCCCTGCCTCCAACGGATCACAAGAAGACCTCCTTCCGCAAGAAAGCCATAATCGCCATTGTGATCCTGTCACTGATCTTGGCAGCCGAATTGGTCATTGGTGCTTTCCTCCTTCGGTCCGACCAGCTGAAAGTAGATGATTTTACCGCTTCTGCCGATGGCAGCACCACCATATTGACCATCCAGTGTAGCGGCGATACCTCTGACGGCTGGATCGTTACTTACCGAGCAGACAATGGTGCCGAAAAGAAGCTTTATTTCGTCGGACAAAGCGTTCAGATCCCGGCGCTTACCCCCGGCACAGTCTACACGTTTGAACTAAGCGCTCAAGGGGATCAAACTCTCATCGGTCAGACCCGGATCGAATATACCGTTCCGCAATCATAACATACCGAAGATGCGCTGCACGAAAAGCGTGCAGCGCTTTCTTCCCTCAAATAAAGGAGATACCATGATCGCTGTTTTAAAAGCCGACGCAACGGATTCCCAGCTATCCATGTTGAAAAACTGGCTGGAAAGTTTGGGACTGGAAGTTCATCCCTATTCCGGCAACAACTCTACGATTTTAGGCATCATCGGTGATGTCAGCCGTGTGGATACCCAATTGCTTCGTTCTATGGAGATTGTGGACTCCGTCTGCCGTGTTTCTGACCCCTTCAAACAGGCTAATCGCAAATTCCACCCCAAAGATACTGTGGTGGAGATCGGTGATGTTCAGATCGGCGGCGGCCATTTTGCCATGATTGCCGGACCATGCAGTATCGAAGCCCATGATCAGATCATTCAGGTGGCAGAAGCAGTCAAAAAGGCCGGCGCACACATTCTTCGTGGCGGTGCATTTAAACCACGGACCTCTCCCTATGCTTTTCAGGGACTTGGAGAAGAGGGAATTGGTTACCTTCTGGATGCAAAAAAAGCCACCGGTCTGCCCATTGTCACAGAGATCATGACCATTTCCTCTCTGGATCTGTTTGCAGATGTAGACATTATTCAGGTTGGCGCCCGCAATATGCAAAATTTCGATCTGCTGAAAGAATTGGGCAAATCCGAAAAACCGATCCTGCTCAAACGAGGGCTTGCCAACACTTTGCAGGAGCTGCTGATGAGTGCAGAATATATTATCAGCCAAGGAAATGAAAATGTGATCCTGTGCGAGCGAGGCATCCGCACCTTTGAGACCCAAACCCGAAACACCCTGGATCTGTCTGCTGTACCTTCCCTGCATACCCTTTCTCATTTACCGGTCATTGTGGATCCCAGCCACGGAACCGGCATGGCCGAGCTGGTGCCACCCATGGCTCTGGCCGCCGCGGCTTGCGGTGCAGACGGAATCATGATAGAAGTCCACAACGATCCTCCCCATGCCCTGTGTGACGGTGCTCAGTCTCTGACACCTTCCCAATTTGCTGCGTTGAACCAGAATATCTTTAAAATAAGGAACATTATTGCTCCGTGACCAAACTCAGAGGTAGACCGATGGAAACAATCCTTGTTCACACTTCAAAAGAATATGCCGTTAAAGTCGGTCCCGGACTGTTGCACACCATTGGTACAGAAGTTGCAGCCCATGTTCAAGGACGCACCGTCGCCATCGTCAGCGATAACAATGTCTGGCCGATTTATGGTAAAGCGGTACTATCCAGTTTGGAAAACGCAGGTTTTTCCCCTGTTTTCTTTACATTTTCCCCAGGAGAAGCCAGTAAAAACGGTACGACCTATCTTCAGCTTTTGACCTTTTTAGCTCAGCATCAGCTGACACACTCCGACTGTCTGATCGCCTTGGGCGGCGGTGTTGTTGGAGATCTGGCCGGATTTACCGCTGCCACCTATCTGCGGGGAATCCCCTATATTCAAGTTCCTACCTCTCTTCTGGCCATGGTCGACTCCTCCGTAGGGGGAAAAACAGCCATTGATCTTCCCATAGGAAAAAATTTAGTCGGTGCCTTTTATCAACCCACCCTTGTGCTTTGTGATACAAACACCCTTCTGACCTTACCCACGGCTGTTTTTACAGACGGATGTGCCGAAATCATCAAATACGGTGTTTTATTTGATGAATGTCTGTTTTCTCATCTGGAGGAAAAGGGTACTGCTTTCCATCGGGAAGAAACCATTGCCCACTGCATCAAATGGAAGCGTGATGTCGTGGAGAAAGACGAGTTTGATCTGGGATCACGCCAACAATTGAATTTCGGCCATACCATTGGTCACGCCATTGAAAAAGCAAGCAACTACACCCTTTCCCACGGAAACGCCGTAGCCATCGGAATGTGTGTGATAGCAAAAGCCTCTGCCGCCAAGGGCATCTGCACCGCCGAGCTAAGCCGTCGTCTTCAAACTCTTGTGCAAAAATTTGATCTGCCCTGTGCGACACATTTTTCCATAAATCAGCTTCTTCCTGCCATCCTTTCCGATAAGAAGCGTGCAGGCGATGCCATCACCCTGGTTTTACCCGCAACCATCGGTTGCGCCCGGCTCAGATCCGTTCCCACCACAGAACTCAAATCTTTTATTGAGGCAGGGATGTAACATGGATATCACCATTTTCCCCAACAAGTTGCAAGGGCAGATCGCCGCCATCCCCTCCAAATCTCAGGCTCACCGTTTTTTCCTCTGTGCCGCTTTGGCCGATCGTCCGACGCATATCGAACTTCCAATAATTTGCGACGATTTAGCCGCAACTATCGGTTGCATCACTTGTTTTGGCGGACAGATTACTCATTATTTCGGAGAAGCCGAAGAAATCATTCCCATCAAAAATATTCCCCAGAAGGGCTGCTGTAACTGTGCAGAAAGTGGGTCGACACTGCGCTTTTTGTTGCCTCTGGCAGGTGCTTTGGGGATCGATACTTTATTCCTTTTGGAAGGCCGTCTTCCCTATCGTCCCCTTTCCCCTCTGTGGGAGGAAATGGAACGCCACGGTTGCCACCTTTCCTGGGTCAGCCGCAGAGAACTGGAAGCTTCTCACGTTCCCTTCTCCTCCAAGGTTACTGCCGGGCTGCACTTGACCGGCAAACTAAAAGGGGGGCATTACCGTCTGGACGGCAATATTTCCAGTCAGTTTGTTTCCGGTCTTTTAATGGCTCTCCCCCTTTTGGATGAAGAAAGCACACTGGAGTTGATAGAGCCCATTGAATCCAGACCCTATATTGACATGACCTTGCAAGTCCTGCAGCAGTTCAATGTGCAATGGGCAAACTTTCACACCCCCGGTCACCAGCGATTTTCCAGTCCCGGCCATCTTTGCGTAGAAGGTGACTGGAGTAATGCTGCTTTCTGGCTGGCAGCTAACTGTCTGGGAAGCAACATCTGTGTCACGGGACTGAACGATCATTCTCTGCAAGGGGACAAAGCCATTAGCTCCCTTTTGCTTCAATTGTCGAAATACAGCGAATTTTCCGCAGCCAATATTCCCGATCTCGTTCCGATCTTAGCTGTGGTGGCCGCCGCCAACCAGGGTGCCCTGATCACAGATATCCACCGTCTGCGAATGAAAGAGTCTAATCGGGTTGCCTCCGTGGCTCAAATGATCTGTGATCTGGGCGGAAAAGCCATATTTGGCCAAAATCACTTGCAGATTTTCCCCTCCTGTTTGACAGGGGGCACGGTGGATGCTAAAAACGACCACCGTATTGCCATGGCTGCCGCCATTGCTTCTACGGTTTGCACACAACCGGTGACCATTCTCGGCGCAGAATGCGTCAGCAAATCCTACCCCGGTTTTTGGAAAGAATTTACCCGTTTGGGAGGTAAAATATGAGCTCTACCTACGGTGAAAATTTAAAATTGTCCATCTTCGGCCAATCCCATGGCCGAGCCATCGGTATGACCCTGGACGGCATTCCGGCCGGATGTGCCGTGGACATGGAGCAATTGCAGCATTTTTTGGATCGTCGCAGCCCAGGACGTTCCTCTTTGTCATCGGCACGGAAGGAAAGCGATCGTCCTACCTTCCTCAGCGGTATTGTTGATGGTTTTACCTGTGGCGCACCCATCGCCGCTATTTTGGATAACGGGGACATTCGCCCGGAGGATTACCGGCACATCTGCGATCTGCCCCGCCCCGGCCACGCCGACTGGACAGCCCAGGTCAAGTATAACGGCTTTCAGGATGCTTCCGGTGGCGGCCATTTTTCCGGTCGTTTGACCGCTCCTTTGTGCATTGCGGGAGGCCTCTGTCTGCAATGGCTGGAACAGCAAAACATTCGTATCGGGGCTCATTTGATCCAGGTAGGCACAGAAAAAGCGGATCGATTTGACAGTCTTGATCCCCAGCTGGATCAAGTGGGTCAGATCTTTCCTACGCTGACCGCCGACGAAGCTGACCGTTTCCGTTCCGCCATCGAATCCGCAAGTTCAGAAGGCGACAGCATCGGAGGCAGGATCGAGTGCTGCATTGTGGGACTGCCTGCCGGTATTGGTGAACCCATGTTCGGCGGCATTGAAAACCGCATCGCTCAAATCGTTTACGGTATCCCCGCCGTGAAAAATATTGGATTTGGTTTAAGCGAGGAGTTTGCCCAATCTTGCGGAAGCAAAAGCAACGATCCATATACGGTAACTGACGGCCGGATCTGCACACAAAGCAATCACTGTGGCGGCATTTTAGGCGGCATTTCTACCGGAATGCCCATTGTATTTGATGTCACATTCAAACCCACCCCCTCCATCGCCAAACCCCAACAAACTGTTTCTCTGCAAAATATGGAGCAAGCCACGCTGACCATATCCGGTCGCCATGACCCCTGCGTGGCACTGCGTGCTGTTGCAGTGGTGGAGGCTGCCGCTGCCATCGCTATTTACGATTTGATCTTAGGTCATCACAGATAACAAAGAGGAGTTTTTTATGGATATCATTCAATTGCGGCAACTGATCGATCAAGTAGACCAGCAATTGGTGGCACTTTTCACCCAGCGCATGGAAATTTCCAGTCAAATCGCAGACTACAAAAAAGGGAATCATATTCCGGTTTTTGATCCTGTCCGTGAACAGGAAAAGCTGGCAGATGTGGCCTGCAAAGTTGATGCACAACTGGAAAACTCCGTCAAAGTCCTTTACAGTCTACTATTTGAGCTAAGCCGCAGCTATCAAAGCTCCAAAAATGCCGACCAAACCCAGCTCTTTCGGCAGATTTTGGGGTCTATTGAAAGCACCCCCAACCTTTTTCCAACACAAGCTGTGATTGCTTGCCACGGTCAGCAAAACCATCGCCTGCTGCATGGGCTGGAACGCATTGTGAAAGCACCCAGCCCCCTGTTTTTCAGCTCCACAACAGCAGTTTTCTCTGCTGTTGAGCAGGGAATGTGCCGCTATGGCCTGCTTCCTGTGGAAGATCCTTCCACTTATGACCAAATCAGCGATCACCACTTTTTCATTGTTCGATCTCTGCGAATGTCCAACAGCACCGGCCAGACCGACCGCTATATTCTCTTTGGCAAAAATCTGGAGATCTATCCCGGCGCAGACAGGACCAGTCTTGTGATGGTCTTGCCCAATCGTCCGGGCAGTCTTTATCGAGTATTGGCACGGTTGTATACTCTGGGGCTGAATGTGGCAAAACTGGACAGCCGTCCCTATCCTCAGGATGAATACAAAATGCAGTTCTACCTGGATTTGGAAACTTCCATCTACTCTCAGGAATTTGCCCATTTGATGTGTGAATTGGATGATCTGTGCGAAGATTTTCAATACTTAGGCAGCTACACAGAGGTGGTATAAAATGAAATGTGGCCTGCTGGGTCAGCACTTAAGACACAGCTATTCCCCTTTGATCCACGCCCAATTGGGAGAATATGAATATGAGCTGATCGAAAAAGAGCCCTCTGATTTGGCCTTTTTTCTGCGGCATTGTGATCACACCGGTCTGAATGTCACCATTCCCTATAAAAAAGCAGTTCTCCCCTATTTGGATAAGCTGACAAATGTGGCTCAAACGCTGGGTGCCGTCAATACCATCGTCCGTCAGGAAGACGGAACGCTGTTGGGGCATAACTCCGATTATTTTGGATTTTACACTCTGGTTCAAAAAAGCGGCCTGTCCATAGCCGGAAAAAAGTGCCTTATCCTTGGCAGCGGAGGGGCTTGCGCCACGGTCACCGCCGTCTTGCAGCAAATGAACGCCACTGTCGTCGTCATTTCCCGTCATGGGGAAAACAACTACAGTAATCTTTCTCTTCATCGGGATGCCTGCATCATCGTCAATACCACACCGGTGGGAATGTACCCTCATTGCGGCGCTTCCCCTGTTGACCTTTCCTTGTTTCCACATTTGGAAGGTGTGCTGGATCTGATCTACAATCCGGCTCGCACCCAGCTTCTGCTGGATGCGGAGCGTCGGGGCATCGTGGCAATGAACGGCCTTTGGATGCTGGTCGCACAGGCCAAAGAAAGTGCGGAATATTTTACCGCACAGCCTATTTCCGATGATATTCTGGAGCATATCCACACAAATATCCAACGCCGGATGGAAAATATCGTTCTTATCGGCATGCCCGGTTGTGGAAAATCCACCATCGGTGCATCCCTATCCCAAGAATTAGGGCGACCGCTGATCGATATTGACCTGGAAATCGAAAAAATCGCTCAAAAATCTATTCCCAATATCTTTGCTCAAGAAGGTGAGGGTGTTTTCCGTCAATTGGAAAGGGCTGCTTTGCAGCAGTTTGGAAAAGAGTCCGGTCTGGTCATTGCCACCGGTGGCGGCTGTGTAATAAATCCGGAAAATTATCACTTTCTTCACCAAAACGGTCGGATCATTTACATCAAACGAGAAATATCCAAACTTCCTACCGAAGGTCGTCCCTTGTCTGTGGACTTAAATTCCATGTGGATACAGCGTGCTCCACTGTATGAAAGCTTTGCAGACCAGGTGTTAGATAACAATGGTACTTTGGAAGAAACGCTGGCTCATTTTTTGGAGGAATATCCATGAAGATCCTGGTTTTAAACGGCCCAAACATCAATCTGTTAGGCATCCGTGAACCCCATATATACGGCAACGATGACTATGCTGCCCTGTTATCTCTGCTTTCCAACACCGCTGCTGCGCTGAATGTGGAAATGGAACATTTTCAATCCAATCACGAGGGGGCGCTGGTGGATAAAATTCAGGAAGCTTACGGTCAATTTCATGGCATCGTGATCAATCCTGCGGCCTACACCCATACCTCGATCGCTATTTTGGATGCCCTGAAAGCCGTTTCCATCCCGGCTGTAGAAGTACATATATCCGATATTTCCAACCGGGATCCATTTCGTGCCCACTCCTACCCCGGCCTGTACTGCGAAAAAACCATCTGCGGTCAGGGCATTGATGGATACCGTCAAGCCATGGCTTATCTGGCGGAAAAATATGGATAAGCAAATCCCTCGGTTCTGCTGAACCGAGGGATCCATTTTTACTTTTTACGAAATACCAGCAATTTACTTCCCACATAATTGATGATGATCACCAGCACAGAAACAGCCAGCTTGATCACATTACCGTTCCAGTGGAGAAGATCCACCATCACAAAAATAGTGGCTGTTTCCAGAATGCCTGAACCCAAACGAGTTCCTACAAATTTGGTCAATTCCGGCCAAAGGATTTTTGCAGACCAGTCATGGCTCTTAAACACAAATGGCTTATTGGTCAAAAATGCAAACACCACCGAGGCCGCCCAGGCCAGTATATTGCTGACCGTGGCTGACAACCCAAAATAATTGTAGCAAGGCAAATAAACCAGATAGTTGATCACCGTCGTAAAAACACCGAAAAACAGATAGAGCAAAATTCCCCTGTATTTCTCAATCAGCGCAGAGATCTTACTTCCCATGATTCTCCTCCAAAATTAGTTCCAAAGCCTTGCAAATGGCCTGCTGACGAACCTGCTGTCGATCTCCTTCAAACAAGAACTTTCTGGACAGGCAAACTCTTTCATCGGCATAACCGATAAACACAGTCCCCACAGGATTTCCAAATTCATCCCCGGAAGGCCCGGCCAGACCGGTGACCGACACCGCCACATCTGCGCAGAGCATCTTTCTTGCTCCCAAAGCCATGGCCTGCGCCACCGGAGCAGACACTGCACCATAGCGCCGGAGCATTTCTGCGGGCACCGCCAGCAAATCTTGCTTGATTTCATTACAATAGCTGACAATACCGCCTTTATAAACATCAGATGCACCGGGTACTGCGGTGATCGCTTCTCCGATCCCGCCGCCGGTACAGCTTTCTGCAGTGGCAAGGGTCTTCCCTGCCAGCGCAGAAAGCACTTCTTTACAACGTGTCATCATGGTATTTTACCGTGATCTTTTCCACATTTTCCAAAGCACGCAGGATCAGTGCCTCCCGATCCAGCTTTGCCTCTGCATGGAGCAGCTGACCGATGGTGGGTTTGGTCTTGGGATGCTTGGGTGTAAAGACGGTGCAGCAATCCTCATAAGGCAGGACAGAGGTATCAAATGTACCGATCTTTCTGGAAATGGTGACGATCTCCTCCTTGTCCATGCCGATCAGGGGCATAAACACAGGAATATCCACCACAGCACCGGTAACGGTCATCGCTTCCATCGTCTGACTGGCCACCTGACCCAAATTCTCGCCGGTGATCAATGCACCACAGCCATCATGCTTGGCGATCCGCTGGGATATCTCCATCATAAATCGGCGCATGATGAGGGTAAAATACTCTTCCGGACAATTATCCCGAATGGCTTCCTGAATCTCCGTAAAGGAAACGATATTCACTGTCATACGGCCGGAATAGCGTGTCACCAATCGTGCCAGCTCAATGACCTTATCTTTGGCCAGCTGAGAAGTATAGGGATAAGAGAAGAAATGGACAGACTCGATCTCCACACCTCTTTTGGCGATCATATATGCCGCCACCGGAGAGTCGATGCCGCCGGACAGCAGACACATCGCACGGCCACCCACGCCGGTGGGCAAACCGCCTGCGCCAGGCACCGCAGGGCCATGAACATAAGCTGCCAAATCACGGATCTCCACATAGACGGTATATTCCGGCTTGTGAACATCTACCTTGCAATTGGGGTGTGCTTCTGCCAGCCGCCCACCGATTTCCTGGGAAATCGCAATGGAGGTCATGGGGAAAGCTTTGTCAGAACGGCGGGACTCCACTTTAAAGGAATGAGCAAAGTCCAGGTCATCGCCCAAATACTCCTCCACAGCGTTAAAAATGGAGTCCATATTTTTCTCACAGGGACGGCAGCGACAAATGCTGACCACGCCGAAAATGCAGCGGCAGGCCTCCCATGCCCCTTCCACATCAGCCATCTCATCCATAGGCTCAACATACAGAGTAGACTGCATGATATAAACATCAAAATTACCATAGGCCTTCAATCGACGACGAACATTTTGCCGCAGTTTGTTTTCAAACTGGCGCTTATTGGCACCTTTCAATACGATTTCGCCTAATTTCATCAAAAAAATCTCATTCATTGGTAAAGATCCTCTCTATTATCGATTTCCTAAATTCACCGTGCGGTATTGGATGGCTTCCGCAATATGTCGGGGCTGAATATTTTCGCTGCCATCCAGATCCGCCACTGTTCTTGCCACACGCAAGATCCGATCATAGCTGCGAGCCGTCAACCCCATGGCCTCAAATGCCTGCTTCATCATCTCGGCACTCGGTTCATCCAGTGTACAGTATGTACGCATTTCATCCGGGCCCATACGGGCGTTACACATTCCGTTTTTCCCCTCAAATCGCCTGTTCTGGACTTGTCGAGCAGCATCCACCCGTTTTTTGATTTGGCAGGATGGTTCTGCCTCCGCTCTGGCGCGCAGTTCCTCAAAATGAACAGCCGGCACTTCCACCACAATGTCGATCCGATCCAATAAAGGGCCGGAAATACGGCTGCGATAGTCGTTGACCGACCGTTCCGAGCAGGTGCATCGCCCACTGGGATCGCCATACCAGCCGCATTTGCAGGGATTCATGGCACAAACCATCATAAACTCCGCCGGATAAGTCACCGCCCCCGATACCCGGGAAATGGTTACTTTTCCATCTTCCAAAGGCTGACGCATCAGATCCAGCGTATCCTTGTGAAACTCCGGCAATTCATCCAAAAACAGAACGCCTTTGTGGCTCATCGAGATTTCGCCCGGCTTTGGATTTGTACCACCGCCTACCAGACCGGCATTGGAAACCGTATGGTGGGGACTGCGGAAGGGGCGCCGAGTCACAAGCGGCTCTTTGGCAGACAGCATTCCCATAACAGAGCAGATCTGGGTGATCTCCAGGGACTCTTCCCATGTCATATCCGGCAAAATGGAAGGCAGTCGCTTGCTGAGCATACTTTTACCCGACCCGGGAGGGCCGATGAGCAGCACATTATGACTGCCTGCGGCCGCTACTTCCAAGGCACGCTTCACATTTTCCTGACCCATCACATCCTTGAAATCCAGTCCTGCCACATCGTGATGACTGGGCAGCCACAGAGGTTCTTCCTCCAGAACCGTTTCCCCATTCAGACCGGCTGCCAATTCCCGGATATTATGCACCGGGTAGATGGCAGGGCCACGGGCAAGGGTAGCTTCCGGAGCATTCTCCGCAGGGACAAACAGGGCTTGTATCCCCTCTTTCTTGGCAGCAATAGCCATAGGCAGTACACCGGAGATCGGCCGCAGCGTTCCATCCAGACCTAATTCGCCGATAAATGCACTGGTGGATTTGGGGCGGCGTACAGATCCGGCAGCACACAGAATACTGAGCAGGATCGGCAGATCATAGTGTGTACCGGCCTTCTTTAAATTGGCCGGTGCCAAATTCACCGTGATCCGACTGACCGGAAAATTCAAGCCGCTGTTTTTCGCCGCAGCACGGACCCGTTCTCTTGCTTCTTTCACCGCCGCATCGGGCAGACCTACCACGTCAAAACCGGGCAAGCCATTGGAAATAAAGCATTCAGCCACCACACCGCTGCCCTGGATGCCGGTGATCCCCAACGTACGGATGCTGCAAATCATAAATTCGCCCCTCTCCTCCATTTTACGTTGATTATAGCGCATTTGGGCGAAAAACACAAGAGTTTTTCGTATTCCGTCTTTCCCGAAAAAAACGTTTGAAATTTCTTGCTTTTTTCTCCATTTATCGTTTTCCAACAACATTTGTAATTGACATGTGCACACCTTTGTGATATTATAACATCGGATTAGGTTACAATACATCTTTAGACCTATCGTAATTAGGAGGTATCAAACACAATGAAAAAGACGATGCAAATTCTAAGCCTTTCTCTGATTGTCGTAGTGATGCTGGCAATTACTGCTTGTACCCCCGCCAATGCAAATGATACTGCCGATGTCGGTACGCCCAGCGACAACAGAAGTACAACCATTTCTGTCCCTCAATCGATCTCCACCGTAAAAGTGGATGCTGACGGCAATGTGCTGGGCAATATTACCATCAATATGCGCGGCACCATTGACGACACAAAAGCCGACATCACCATAGAAACACCTTTTGACGGACTGACTACCTTTTGGCTTGCCACCCACGAGCCGGACGGAATAAAGGGATATCTGTTGAAATTTGACTTTGCTGATTTCAAGTACTGCACTTTATCAGCCACCAACAGCTCAAATGACTGGTTTTTCTGTAATCTTGCATTCTCCCCTGACGGTGACTATTGGCTGTTTGCAAACGACACCAGTGATATCTATTACTACGGCTCTGTCAGCGGCACGGCCACCACGGAGGAACTGATCGCATATTTTGCCCCTCTGGGTGTACAACACAGCCGTCCGGCCTAAACACATTGGGACTTCATTGACATATCTGATTTTCATGGGGCTGTTGCACAATTGTGCAACAGCCCCTAAAATCATGCAATCTCTACATTCTGCGGATGTCGAGGCGGTCATTGACCGCCCACAGGCCACAATTCGTCGCCGCTACCGGTTCTATCGGACATTTTTAATTCGCAACAGACCCATCTTTTCTGTTCTTTTTTCCCGAATGGAAGAACTTTATGACTTTACAAAACAGAAA